>CAMHER010000006.1 GCA_946184215.1 uncultured Clostridia bacterium
GCCGTGCTGGAGGCGATCCCGCTTCTGGACTTCATGCCCGACGTGATCCACTGCAACGACTGGCATACCGCCATGCTGCCGATGCTGGCCCGCACGCAGTATCTCGGCCGCCAGCAGGACGGTATCCGCTATTTGCTGACGATCCACAACATTGCTTTCCAGGGCAAGTTCGGCTTCGACTATGTCCAGGATCTGCTTGGCATTGACCCGAAATATTACACGCCTGAGTTTATGGAGCTCTACGGCTGCGCCGACTATCTCAAGGGCGGCTGCGTGTTTGCCGACCGGATCAACACCGTCAGCCCCAGCTATGCCGAAGAGATCAAGACGTCCTACTACTCCGAAGGCCTTGACGGCATCCTCAACGCGCGCAGCGCCCAGGTTTCCGGCATCATCAACGGCATTGACACAAAGGTCTTCAACCCCCATACCGATCCGCTGCTCCCGGCCAACTATGACCGGGCCCATATGAAGGGCAAGGCCGCCTGCAAGGCCGAGCTGCAGCGCCGCATGGGCCTGGAGGTCAATCCCGATATCCCCGTGATCGCCATGGTCACCCGCATGACCGAGCAGAAGGGCTTTGATCTGGTTGCCGCACAGCTGGACCGTCTTGTCAGCGGCCGTGATGTGGAATTCATGCTGCTGGGCAGCGGCGATTCGCGCTTTGAAGATTTCATGCGCGGTGCCGAGGCACGCCACAAGGGCCGCGTCTGTGCGTACATAGGCTATAATGAAGAGCTGGCCCACCTCGTCTATGCCGGCAGCGACTTCTATCTGATGCCCTCCCGGTTCGAGCCCTGCGGTCTGAGCCAGATGATCGCCATGCGCTACGGCACGATCCCCATCGTGCGCGAGACCGGCGGATTGAAGGACACCGTGCAGCCTTACAACTGCTTCACCGGCGAAGGCAACGGCTTTTCCTTTGCCAATTACAATGCAGACGAAATGTATGATACCATTCTCTACGCGCTTGGCTGCTGCAGCGATAAGAAGGTCATGCGCTATCTGATCCAGCATGCGATGGAGGCAGATTTCAGCTTTGACCGCTCTGCGGAGGCTTACGCGAGGCTCTATGTATGTATGCTCTGAACCTGCCTGAAGGAACAACATACGACATCTACTTCGGCGGGACCTATGAGGAGCATTGGTCCGAGGACTCTTCCCTTTTCGTATCCTATCATGACAGGCGTGCGGTGAAGGCACGCCTGACGGGCGGCAGCTGGCTTCCCTGCGGGGGCGACACACAGCTCTGTGCTGCAATCATATCCTCGCCGCGCGACGCGGTCATCCGCCGCTATTTCAATGCCGCGGCTGCGGTCTATGCCTCGTCGCAGGAGTGTTTGCGGCGTCATTTGCCCCTGACACGGATTTATGAGGTTGCGCTCTTTGATGACCCGATCGCGGCACCGGAACTGCTGCGGCTGCTGATGGATGACTGCGGCTTTCGCATTGAGGCCGCCTATGTGACGGTTACCAGAAGTTGTGCTTCCATCCTCCTGACAGAAGAGGAGCAGAAGGCGCTCTCCGCCCTCCAGCCGCGTACGGCCAAACTCTCAGAACTGCTGCGGCGCGCGAAGGGTACGCTGCTTTCCATTGAACACGATGCCAGCCGGAAGGCATATCGTGATCCGCCCCGCGCACTTCGCTGCGGCGAGACGGTAAGGATCGCCTTCCGCCTTCTCTCCGGCCGGATCAGCAGAGCGGAGCTGTCTGTCTTCGGAGACAGGGGAAGGGTGAACATCCCCATGACGGAGGAGGGCGGCCTTTTTTCCGCCGTCTACCGCGCCCCGGAGGAAGCGCAGGCACTGTGGTATTCCATCCGTATCGAAGCGCCCGAGGGAAGCTATACGATCTGCCCGGATGAGACGGGCTATTGCGGCGAGGTTTGCGGCGCAGAGCGCTCCGGCTTCCGCCTGACGGTATTCCGCCGCGACTTTGAGACGCCGGACTGGTTTCGGCACGCCGTGATGTACCAGGCTTTTCCCGATCGTTTTGCTTTTTCCGATGACGACACGGCGGAGAAAGGCGTGGCCTATCATCTTGCGCTCGGTCAGACGCCGGAACTGCACGCTTCGCTTGATGAGCCGCTGCGCTGGCAGCCGCGCAGCTTTGAAAAAAGCTATTCACCGGATGATTTTTACGGCGGGACCCTGAAGGGGATCGAGCAAAAGCTGCCCTATCTCAAGGAGCTTGGCATCAGCTGCCTGTATCTCAACCCGATCGTGGAGGCGCGCTCCAATCACCGCTATGATACCTCTGACTATGACCGGGTCGACCCCATCCTGGGTACAAACGAGGATTTTGAGCATCTGTGCAAAAAAGCGGAGGAGTTTGGCATCCGTCTGATCCTGGACGGCGTTTACTCCCACACGGGCGCGGACAGCGTCTATTTCAACCGCTACGGCTCCTATCCCTCCCGCGGCGCTTTTCAGGGAACCGATTCTCCCTATTACGACTGGTATGAGTTCAGGGATTATCCATACTCCTATCGCTGCTGGTGGGGCTTTGCCGATCTGCCGGAGGTGGACGAATGCAATCCCACCTGGCAGAGAATGATCGTTACGGCGGAGGACAGCGTTGTGAAACAATGGCTGCGCCGCGGCGCGTCCGGCTGGCGGCTGGACGTGGCCGACGAGCTGCCGGACAGCGTTCTTCACCTGATCCGCCTGGCGGCGAAGGAAGTGAAACATGACGCGCCCATTATCGGCGAGGTCTGGGAGGACGCCGTCATCAAGGAAAGCTACGGCGGACGACGCAACTACGCCCTGGGCTGCTCGCTGGACAGCGTGATGAATTATCCCTTCCGCACGGCTGTGCTGGAGTTCATCCACGGCCGCTGTGATGCGCGCGCCCTAAGGGACTTCCTGATCGGCCAGCGGATGAACTATCCCGCGCCGATGTACTATGCTTTGATGAACCTGCTGGGCTCCCACGATGTCGAGCGCTTGAAGAGCGCGCTGGCAACGGACGTTTCCATCAAAAGTCTGCCGCGGGAAGAGCAGCTGAAGCTCGCTTTTACGCCGGAGAGCCTGGAGCGGGCCGTTCGCCTGGAAAAACTCTGCGCAGCACTCCAGTTTGCCATTCCCGGCGTGCCGAGCATTTACTACGGTGACGAGCAGGGCATGGAGGGAGTCGGCGATCCGTTCAACCGCGCCCCGTTTCGCGAAGGCGATCGGGATCTGCATGATTATTATGCCAACCTCTCTGCCCTGCGCAATTCCGATCCCGTGTTTGCCGAAGGAGCGGTATCCTATGATGCGCCCTCCGGTGATATGCTGACGGTCCTTCGCTATTATCCGGGGGAGGATCGCAAATCCGACAGCGTCTTTCTTACCGTCATCAACCGAGGCGGCGAGGAGAGCTATTCCGTCGATCTCTCCTGTGCCGGGATGGACACCTGCTTCGGAACGATCGGCGCCTGCCGGGCGGAGACCTTTCGGCTGAGATAACAAGCAAAACCAAAAGGAGCGAGGTCCATGAAAAACTATCTGATCGTCGTGGATATGCAGAACGATTTCATCGACGGTGCACTCGGAACGGCTGAGGCTGTTGCAATCGTTGACAAGGTCGCGGAGAAGATCCGCGGCTTTGACGGAGAGGTCATTTTTACACGTGACACGCATCCGGAAGCGTATCTCGATACACAGGAGGGAAGGAATCTGCCGGTCGTGCATTGTGTTGCGAATACCGAAGGCTGGCAGATCCGTGACGGCCTGAGGGAGATCCGTCCCCACCTGGAGCTCGACAAGCCGACCTTCGGTTCGACGGAGCTTGGCGCGATCCTCTCACGCCGAAACGCGGAGGAGGGGATCGGGGAGATCACCCTGATCGGCCTTTGCACGGATATCTGCGTGATCTCCAACGCGCTCCTGCTGAAGGCCTTCCTGCCGGAGATTCCGATCCGTGTAGATGCGGCCTGCTGTGCCGGCGTCACGCCGGAGAGCCACCGAAACGCGCTTGCGGCCATGAAGATGTGCCAGATCCAAATCGACAACGAGTAAAGATAAAAGGCTCCCGGTCCGGGAGCCTTTTTCAAAAAGAGGGGAGAGAGACAGGCGTGAAGAGAGAATTCAAACGATTTGATATGAAACGCCCGCCCATGCGTACAGCGTGGTATTTGCGCCCGCTGACCTGGCTGCTGAGCGCGCCGGATACCTATAAGCACCATGCGATCATCCGCCGCCATGGCACGGAAGGACTCAAACCGCCGTATCTGATGCTGTGCAACCACAATGCCTTTATGGATTTCAAGGTCGCCACGCGCACGATCTATCCCCACCGTGCCAATTATGTCGTGGCGATCGACGGCTTTATCGGACGCGAGGAGCTGCTGCGCCATGTCGGCTGTATCTGCAAGCGCAAGTTTACAAACGATATCACGCTGATCCGCCAGCTCAAGGCTGTCGTCGACAACGGCGATGTGGCCATGATCTACCCCGAAGCGCGTTATTCGCTCTGCGGGACGACGGCCGTGCTGCCGGCCTCGCTCGGCAAGCTGTGCAAGCTGCTCAAGGTGCCGGTCGTCACGCTGATCTGCCACGGACATCATGTAAACTCCCCCTTCTGGAATCTCCACGGCCGCGGCGTCAAGCCCACCGAGGCGGATTTCACACTGCTCTTTACCCCGGAGGAACTGAAAACAACGCCGGCGGACGAGGTCAACCGCCGGATTGTGGAAGCCTTCCAGTATGACGATTTCGCCTGGCAGAAGGAGCGAGGCATACGCACGCCCTACCGGGGGCGGGCAGAGGGACTGCACAAGGTGCTGTATCAGTGCCCCCACTGCGGCACGGAATTTCACATGAGTTCTTTGGGGACGACACTTCGCTGTGAGAAGTGCGGAAAAAGCTGGACCATGTCCGAACTGGGAGAGCTTTCGGCCGACAGCGGCGAGACCGAGTTTTCCCACATTCCCGACTGGTATGAATGGGAGCGCCGAAACGTCCGCCGCGAGGTCGAGCAGGGGCGCTACTCCAGCGGCATCCTGCCCGTGACGGTCGACACATTGCCGAATGCAAAAAAGTTTATTCGTCTCGGAGAGGGAACAATGGTGCACGACATGAACGGCTTTACCGTGCGCGGAACAGACGTTGACGGCGATCCCTTTGAAATGATCAAGCCGGTGCCGAGCCTGTATTCCTGCCACATCGAGTATGAATACCTCGGCAAGCACGGTGATTGCGTGGATCTCAACACGCTGGAGGACACCTGGTACATCTACCCGCACGACTGCGAGTTTTCCGTGACCAAGATGGCTCTTGCGACAGAAGAGCTGTATTTCGCCCACCGCCGAGCGATCGGCCATCCCTGCCCACCGGGGCTGGCGTGAGGGAAAAGCCGCCCATCCGGGCGGCTTTTCTTTTTCGCGCCGGTGGTGGGACTGGGACTCGCTACGCTCACTGCATAAGTTCGGCTTAGCCAAAAACTCTGCGCTGCGCTTGTGTTTTTGGAGCCTCACTTATCGATCCTTGGCTTCTCGTCCATTGCCACCGATACCAAAAGGCGGGGGCAGCTGTCAGCTGCCCCCGCCTTTTGGTGCCGGTGGTGGGACTCGAACCCACACGGTGTCGCCACCAACGGATTTTGAGTCCGTCACGTCTACCATTCCATCACACCGGCACGATGGGATGAGTATAGCGCATCCGGCGCAAAAATTCAAGAGCCTTTCCCGGCAATTTAATTCCAAAGAAACAGCCTGCCCAGCAGAAGCGCCAGCAGTGCAGAGAGAATGCCGCTGAGCAGCCGGCCGATCCGATGGCGGCGAAGAGAAAGCTCTGTTTCGCCGAGAACAGCGGCTGTTTGAAACTGAACGGACAGTCCGCCCCAGCCTGCGAGAAAGGCTGCAAGCGCAAAAAGCGGAAGAGAAGGGGAGAGTGCGCGCATTTGTCCGATCCCGCTGCCCAGCTCCAGCATACCAACCAGAAAGACGCGGACAGCCGCCTCCTCCGAGCTGCTGATCCCCGCAATCAGGGATGCTGCAGCCCGAAAGACGCCAAGCGCGTCCAACAGGCCGGAGAATACGCAAAAGCAGATAACAAACCCGCAGACGGACAAAACCGCTGAAACGGCCTGACGCACAGAGTCCACCAGGGCGGAAGAAAAGGGCGGCGCTTCCACGGGTCTCAGAGGGGAGAGAGGGGCATTACGCTTGCGAAAAAGGATGCCCACAAGCGCCGCCGCAAGCACATGAGCGATATACAGCAGCAGCCCGGCGCGGCGGGAGGAGAAGACGCCGCTTCCGATTATGCCGATGAGAAAGGACGGCCCGGAGTTGTTGCAGAAGCCGAGCAGGCGTTCGCTCTCGTCTTTGGAAAGAAGCCCTTCGCCGTACATTTCGGCCACGGTCTGCGCTCCAAGAGGATACCCGCCGCAAATACCGGACAGAAAAGCGGAGGCGCCGGCGCCGGAAACGCCCCAAAGCCGCCTTGCCGCAGGAGCGAGCAGATGACCGAGCGACACGGGAACACGCAGCCTGATCAAGAGGGAGCTCACCGCAAATAAAGGAAGAAGGGAGGGCACGATCAGCTCCGCGCAGAGCGAAAGACCGTAACGGGCGCTCTCGATCGCCTCGGCGGGAGCAAAGATCAGACACAGCATGGCACAGACAGCACCGCCAACTGCCATGATGTTGAAGCCCGATTGCGCGGTTTTTTTCATCTCCACCCCTCCCTTGTCCATGTATCAAGCTATGCGCCGCGTCATAGAGTTATACGGACAGGGGGTGGTCGACCTGCGCAGGAAAAAACTGGATCTTGACAGCGCAGCCGAAAAGCTCACACTGCCCGGAGAGGCGCTGGGGGCCCTTCTGGTAACCGTGATCGGCCGACGGCGGATTCTGATTGAAAACCATCTCGGTATCGAACAGTACAGCGAGGAATACATCCGCCTTGGCGACAGAGCCGGCGCGCTGTGCGTTTACGGAAGCAGACTCAAGATCCGTGTCCTGGGAAAGAGCAAGCTGGCGCTGGAGGGAGAGATCCGTTCTTTGGAGTGGGAAGCATGAAAAGACACTGGCCGATATGGCAAGGCACTGTCCGAGCCGAGATCCGCGGCGGAGAGCCGGAACGGTTTCTCAACGCCTGCACAGAAGCGGGTCTTGTGCTGCGGAACATCGAGTACACCGCGCCGCAGACCCTGAACATAAGTCTGCCGGCGGAGGATCGGGATCGGATGGAGCGGATCGCGGCACTGTGCATATGCGAGACGGCGATCCTCTCTCCGGTCGGCGGAAGCGAGCGGGGGAGACGGCGGCTCCGAAAAGAGCGGCTTTTGATCCTGACTGCCGCGTTTGCACTGCTGCTGGCGATCTCCAGTCTGTTTATCTGGGATATTGAGGTCGTCGGAAACGAAAGCCTTTCCAAGGGTGAGATCCTGCGTGCGCTCAGCGAGAGCGGGATCACGGAAGGCTGCTTCTGGCCGACAACCGATGTGGATGCCGTGCGCAGCCGCATGCTGCTGCGGGAGGAATCGCTGGCCTGGATGACGCTGAATGTGCGCGGCTCGCGTGCGACGGTCGCGGTACTCGAACGCCGGGAAAAGCCGCCAATCTATGCCGAGGACAGCGCGGCGGATCTCACGGCGCGCCGCGGCGGCGTGATCGGGGAGACGTCGGTGAAAAACGGACGCGCTCTCGTCGCCCGCGGCCAGGTCGTTGCCGAGGGCGAGACGCTGGTGAGCGGCCGGATGGAAAGCGAGACCGGGCAGACGCGCCTTGTACGCTCGGAAGGGGAAATCATCGCCGAAACGCTGCATGAGCAGCAGATCTTTCTCTGCCCCGAAAGCTATGAAAAGAGCCCGCGTCACGGCGTCCATCTGATCCTTGGCCTCCAATGCGGAAAAAACAGGATAAATCTTGGACTAAAGGGTAGAAAAGTGCTTGACGGGTGTGATAAAATCAAAAAAGAATATATAATAGGGATAAAAGATTGCTTTGTGTTCCCTCTCCGTTTGATTGTTGAAGAATACCGGCCTTATGAAATGGGCGCTGCGTACAGCCCGGATCCCACTGAGGCTGAGATGCGTGCACGGCTCGCGCTTTCCGAGGAGATCGACGGGGAAGTGACGGAAATCGATTTTGCGTATGAGGACGAAAACATTGCCGTTCACAGGGAAATCGAATAAAGGCGCAGGGAGTATGTACCAATGATAGAGAAAACCATAGCTGTCGACAGAATGGAAACCGTGATGGGGGTTTTCGGCTCCTTCGACCAAAATCTTCGGATCATCGAGGAAAACCTCTCCGTATCGGTCGTCGAACGTGCCGATCAGATCCATATTACCGGAGAGGCGGAAAATGTCATGCTGGCCGAACGGGCGATCAGCTCGCTGCTGGCGCTCTCCTCAAAGGGCGAGAATATCGACGCGCAGAACGTGCGCTATATCCTCAAGCTCGTTCGCGAAGGCAAGGAGGATAAGATCGGCGAACTGGCGGGCGATGTGATCTGTATTACCGCCAAGGGAAAGCCCATCAAGCCCAAAACGCTGGGCCAGAAGGAATACTGTGAGGCGATCGCAAACAACACCGTGACGCTCGGCATCGGCCCCGCCGGCACGGGCAAGACGTATCTTGCCGTTGCCGCCGCCGTTGCGGCCTTCCGCTCCGAGCAGGTCAACCGCATCATCCTGACCCGCCCCGCCGTCGAAGCGGGGGAGAGGCTGGGCTTCCTGCCTGGCGATCTGCAGAGCAAGGTCGACCCTTATCTCAGGCCGCTGTATGACGCGCTCTTCGATATGCTCGGCGCCGATACCTATCAGAAGTATCTTGAGCGCGGGAACATCGAGGTCGCGCCGCTTGCCTATATGCGCGGGCGGACGCTTGACGACAGCTTTATCATCCTCGACGAGGCACAGAACACCTCACGCGAGCAGATGAAGATGTTTCTCACGCGTATCGGCTTTGGCTCAAAAGTCGTCATCACGGGCGACATTACGCAGATCGACCTGCCTGAGGACAAGACGAGCGGACTGAAGGTCGCCATGAAGGTGCTGGAAGGCATCGATGACATCGCGATCTGCAAGCTGACGGGAGCTGACGTGGTTCGGCACCGCCTGGTGCAGAAAATCATCGAGGCCTATGAGGTATACGACAAGAAAAACCCCGCCCCGGCAGAGGAAAAAAAGCAGCCGCCGCGGAACTACAGGAGAAGATAAATGACACATCAGATCATTGTCAGCCGTGAAAAGAGGGGGCTTGGCCACCGGGAAGCGGCGGCGGAAATCAAAAAAGCGGTTAAGATGGCGCTGGCGGCGGAGGGGATCACCGAGCCGTGCCTTGTCAGCGTCTGCCTGACGGATGATGAAGGCATCCGCGGCGTCAACCGTGAATTTCGCGCAATCGACCGGGCAACGGACGTGCTGTCGTTTCCCTTCAACGAACTGACGCCCGGCGCTTTTGACGCCGCCGGCTGCGAGCGCGACATGGAGAGCGGCAGGATCCTGCTGGGCGACATGATGATCTCGCTGGAGCGCTGCGCGGCGCAGGGCGAGGAATTCGGACACGGCTTTGAGCGGGAGATCCAATATCTTACCGTCCATTCCATCCTGCATCTGCTCGGATATGACCATGTGGACGAGGGAGAAAAAAAGAGGCAGATGCGGGAAAAAGAAAAAATGATCATGGGGGATACAGACGAATGACAAAAGCAGCAATGATCACGATATGCGGCCGGCCCAACGTCGGTAAATCCACGCTGACCAACGCGCTGGTCGGGGAAAAGGTGGCGATCGTCTCTCCCAAGCCGCAGACGACGCGCAACCGCATTACGGCCATTGTCGAGCGGGGCGAGACGCAGTTCGTCCTGATGGACACGCCCGGCATCCACAAGCCGCGCACAAAGCTTGGCGATTACATGGTCAACGTCGTGCGCGAGAGCGTAGCGGACGTGGACTGTGTGCTGATGATGGTAGAGCCCGTCGCTTCGATCGGACCGCAGGAGGAGGCGCTGCTCGAACGCCTGCGGGAGACGCAGAGCCCGGCGATCCTTGTCATCAACAAGATCGACACGGTGGAAAAGGGCCGCCTGCTGGAGGTGATCGCCCTCTACTCCGTCGCCTATGATTTTGACGCGGTGATCCCGGTATCGGCCCGGACGGGGGACGGCTTGGACGAGCTGCTGGACGAGATGGAGAAGTATGCCGCCGAGGGCCCGCACTTCTTCCCGGACGATATGATCACCGATCAGCCGGAGCGCCAGATCTGCGCCGAACTGGTGCGGGAAAAGCTGCTGCGCTGCCTCGACAAGGAGATCCCTCACGGTACGGCCGTAGAGGTCACCAGGTTCTCCGAGCGGGAGAACGGCGTCGTCGACATCGACGTGACGATCTACTGCGAAAAAGACAGCCACAAGGGCATCGTTATCGGCAAAAAGGGTGCGATGCTCAAAAAAATCGGCGAGCTTGCGCGCGAGGATATGGAGGCCTTTCTGGGCACCAAGGTCTTTCTGCAGACCTGGGTCAAGGTCAAAGAAAACTGGCGTGACAGTATGGCGCAGCTTCGCAACTTCGGCTATCAGAACGAGTGAGCTTTTACAGCTGATAATAAATACCAACTATATTTGAGCCGCCCGCGCGAATACTAACTTGCGTGAGGTGGTTTGGATGAACAGCGATATCTTATGGCAGGCTTTTGTCGATACCGGCGACCCGGCGTATTATGTCCTGTACAAGTCCGCGACCGGTAAAGAAAGAGAAGAAAAAGAAAAAAAGAACGGCGAGTCGGGACAAGTGCCCGCCGCCTCGGACTGATAGAAGTACATACATGTTTGAAACGACAAAAGCGCTGGTACTGCGCGAGGTGAAATACAAGGAGGCGGACAGGATCCTGACACTGTTCACCGCCGACAACGGGAAAATCACCGCCAAGGCGCGCGGCGCGCTGCGCAAATCCAGCAAAACCGGAGCCGCCACCCAGCTTTTGACCTATGCGGACATGACGCTTTTTTTCAACAAGGGAAAGTGGACGGTCAACGAGGCTTCGGTGATCGAATCCTTTGATGGCTTAAAGACGGATATCGAACGCTTCGCACTGGGCAGCTATTTTGCCGAGTGCGCCGAGGCGCTTTCGGTGGAGGATCAGAAGGACGGTGAACTGCTGAGCCTGGTGCTGAACTCGCTTTATGCTCTGAGCCGGGGAATGTACGACGCGCGCAAGATCAAAGCCGCCTTCGAGCTGCGGCTGATGAGCCTTTCGGGCTACCGCCCTGCGGCGGAGCATTGCTCTGCCTGCGGGCGGGAGGACGTCGAGGGGCCGGTCTTCGACCTGCTCAACGGCTGTGTCTTCTGCCGGAAATGCAGCCGGAGCGGCAGTACCGTGACGCTTGACGACGCTTCGCTCGCGGCGATGCGCTTTGTGCTGGATGCACCGCCCAAACAGCTCTTTTCCTTTGACATTGCGGGCGACTCTCTTGTCTCCCTGGCCTTTGCCGCTGAGAACTATCTTCTGACACAGACGGAGAGGAACTTCGGCACCCTTGACTATTATAAACAATTCAGGTAACGGGATACGACTATGAGCTTCTTTGAAAAATCACTGACAACACTTGAACTGCCGTCCGTGCTGAACATGCTCGCCGCCGAGGCGGTGGGCGATTCGGCCAAGGAGGCGGCAAGAGCGCTCAGCCCTTCGCCCGATCCCTTTGAGGTGAAACGCAGGCTTGGCGAGACGAGTGCCGCCAAGACCATGATGATCGTGCGCGGCAGCCCTTCTTTCTCCGGCGTGAAGGACGTGCGTCCCTCGCTGGCCAGGGCGGACCTGGGCGGGGCGCTGAACACGCGCGAGCTGATGGATATTGCCCGCGTGCTGCAGTGTGCGCGGCTTGTGCGCGGCTACATTGCGGACAACGGCGACGACAAAACGCCGATCGATTATCTGTTTTACGCACTGCATGCCAACAAATTTCTCGAGGAAAAAATCAACGGCTCCATCCTCGGCGAGGATGAGATCGCCGACAGCGCATCGACCGATCTCGCCTCCATCCGCCGCCAGATGCGCGCTGCCGCTGCGCGTGCGCGCGATGCGCTGCAGAAGATCATTTCCTCGCCTTCTTATGCCAAGGCATTGCAGGAACCGATCATCACCATGCGATCCGATCGCTATGTGGTGCCCGTCAAGGCCGATCACAAGGGGGCTGTCCCGGGACTGGTGCATGATATCTCCGCCTCCGGCATGACGCTCTTTATCGAGCCGATGGCGGCGGTCAAGGCCAACAATGAACTGCGGGAACTCGCCGCCAAGGAAAAACTGGAGATCGAGCGTATCCTTGCCGAACTGTCCGCCGACTGTGCCGAGCATCGAGACGACATCAACTCGGACTATGAGGTGCTTGTCAAGCTGGATCTGATCTTTGCCAAGGCCAAGCTGTCCTACAAGCTCGACTGCGGTGAGGCGGAAACAGAGGGAACGGGTATTCTTCTGCGCCGGGCGCGCCATCCGCTGCTTGACCAGGCGAAGGCCGTGCCGATCGACGTGGAGCTGGGCGGCGGCTTTGACACGCTGGTCATCACCGGCCCGAACACGGGCGGAAAGACCGTTTCGCTCAAAACAATTGGTCTGCTTGCCGCCATGCACCAGTGCGGGCTGCATATCCCCGCTGCGGACGGGAGCGTCCTGCCGGTTTTCAGCCATATCCTGGCCGATATCGGAGATGAGCAGAGCATCGAACAGAGTCTTTCCACCTTCTCGGCACATATGACGAACATTGTCAGCATCCTCTCGGAATGCGATGAGCGCTCGCTGCTGCTTTTTGACGAGCTCGGCGCCGGCACCGATCCGACGGAAGGCGCCGCGCTTGCCATTGCGATCATTGAATATGCGCGCCAGAAGGGCGCCATGATCGCGGCCACGACGCACTATGCCGAACTCAAGGTCTATGCCACGAACGAGCCGGGGGTGCAGAACGCCTCCTGCGAATTTGACGTGGAGACCCTGCGCCCGACCTACCGGCTGCTGGTGGGTATCCCGGGCAAATCCAACGCTTTTGCGATCTCCCGCCGTCTCGGACTGGGCGAGGACATCATCGAAGACGCCCGCCGCCGCGTCGGAACGGAGAGCGCCAGCTTCGAGGCCACGATTGAGAAGCTCGAGCAGACGCGCCTGCTGCTGGAAAAGGAACGCAGCGAAGTTGCGTACAAGCTGCGCCAGGCGGAGGAAAACGCCAGGAAATCCGCTTTTCTGAAGGCTGAACTGGAGGTTCGCCTGGATAAGGCCGAGCTGAAGGCCAGGCGGGACGCCGAGCGCATCCTGTCCGAGGCGCGGCAGACCGCGGAGGACACCTTTGCCGAGCTTGACGAGATGCGCCGCCGCGCCAACGACGAAAGCGACATCAACGCCTTGAACGAGGCCAGAAGCGAGCTGCGCCGCAAGCTCAACGAGGCGGAGGATTCGGTGCGCCTCAAGGAGACGCTGCCCGCCCCGGAGGAGAAAAAATCCGCCCGTCCCGTCGTCGCGGGAGACACGGTACAGGTTCGTTCTCTCGGCGTAAAGGCCGAGGTCATCTCCGTCGGCCCGGACCGGACGCTGACCCTGCGCGCCGGCATCATGACGCTGACGGCAAAGGAAGACGAGGTCCTGCTGCTGGAAGGGGAGAAGCCGCAAAAGCCGAAAACCTATTCCTCCGGCGGAACCGCGCTCCGTTCGGAAAGCTTCTCCTCCGAAATCGACCTGCGCGGGCTGGAAGCCATGGAGGCGGTCCTTGCCGCGGAGCGGTATATCGACAGCGCCGTGATGGCCAAAATGAACACGATCCGCATCATCCACGGCAAGGGAACGGGAGCGCTGCGCAGTGCGATCGGGCAGATGCTGAAGAAAAACAAAGCGGTCAAATCCTTCCGGCTCGGACGCTACGGAGAGGGAGAAACGGGCGTAACTGTTGTCGAACTGAAATAAAAAACAACCGAAGAGGGCATGCGGAATGTGTAAATCTCCAAAAGCACCAAAATCGGTTGACGTTCTGGCATTTTTTTGCTAAATTATAAATGTACGAAAGTACATCTTGTATATTTTAAGGAGTGGCAAGTATGATAACCAAAGAGGTAGTTATTAACAATCAGGTTGGCCTTCACGCCAGACCGGCTACTTTCTTTATCCAGAAGGCAAACGAATTCAAGAGCAGCATTTGGGTCGAGAAAGAAGAGAGACGCGTCAATGCGAAGAGCCTTCTCGGCGTGCTTTCCCTTGGTATCGTCAAGGGTACCACGGTCACACTGATCGCTGACGGCGCGGATGAGGATGAGGCTATCGCGACGCTCTCCGAGCTTATAGATTCCGACTTCTCCGAGTGAGAGGCGCAGCAAAACCATTTACCACTTAAAGGGGCGTGCTTGGCACGCCCCGTTTTAGTATGCGCTGCCCGATGCATCAAATTTTGACTGAGCGAAAGCAGGAAAGGACCGGCTATGCTGGACACGCTTCTTGAAAAAGCGAATAATCTTCCGCTGCTCCCCGGCGTGTATATCATGCTCGATGAAAAAGGGGAGGTCATTTATGTCGGCAAAGCCAAGAAGCTGAAGAACCGTGTTACCAGCTATTTTCGCGGCGAGCATCTGCCGAAGGTGGCTGCGATGGTCGAAAAGGTGCGGGACTTCAATGTCATTGTGGCCGGAAGCGAATTTGAAGCACTTGTGCTGGAAAACTCGCTGATCAAGCGGCATAAACCCCATTACAACATCCTGCTCAAGGACGATAAGGGCTATCCCTTCATCCGGATCGACCGCAAAAGCGCCTATCCAGTCATGACCGTTACGCGAACGGCGCCGAAAGACGGGGCGAGTTACTACGGCCCCTTCGGCGGCCGCTATCAGACCCGGGAGATCATCGATGTGATCCGAAACGCCCTTTTGCTGCCTGACTGCACACGCAAATTCCCGCGCGACATCGGGAAGGAAAGACCGTGTCTGAAATATCAGATGGGCAGCTGTGCGGGCTGGTGCCTGCCGGACATGACGGAAGGGGACTATCGCACACGCATGGACCAGGCGGCCCTAATCCTGGAAGGCAAGAGCGACGAGCTGATCGCCTCTCTCAAGGAAAAAATGGAAGCTGCCGCGGAGGAACTGCGCTTTGAGCAGGCTGCCGCACTGCGCGACCGGATCCGCGCGATCGAGGGCTTGACGCGCCGTCAGCGTGTGATTTCCACTGCTTTTTCCGACACGGACGCCATCGGCTTCTGCCGGGGCGCAAAAAGCTGCTTTGTCGTGCTTCACTTCCGTGGCGGCGACATGAGCGGCAAGGACACGGAGATGATCGACGAGCCTCTTGAGGACGACGCCGAGGCAATTTCCAACCTTGTAAGGCAGTATTACGCCGTGCGGGGTACTGTTCCGAAGAGCATCCTGCTGCCGATGGAATGTGACGACATGCAGGAGCTGGAAACATTTCTTTCCGAGAGCTCCGGCCGCCGCACCATCATTGAGGTGCCCAAACGCGGTGAGCGCATGCGCCTGATCGAGAGCGCCGCTTTGAACGCACGGGAGGAGATCCTGCGCCGCACGACCCAGGCCCAGCGCCGGAGCAAGACGCTGGAATGGCTGCAGAAGGCTCTTGGACTGGAACATTTTCCCTCTCGCATCGAGGCCTTTGATATTTCCAACCTCGGCAGCACCGGCATCGTTGCCGCCATGACCGTTCATGTGGACGGCAAGCCGCTCAAACGGGATTACCGCAAGTTCCGTATTCGGGGGCTGGACGCGCCGGACGACTATGCCAGCATGTATCAGGTCGTCTATCGCCGCTTGAAGCACTATGTGGACGGAGATGAGAAATTTGCCCCTCTGCCGGATCTGTTTCTGATCGACGGCGGGGACAAGCACGCCGCAACGGCTGTCCGCGCGGCGGCGGATCTTGGCCTCACGATCCCGACTTTCGGCATGGTCAAGGATGACCGGCACCGGACCCGTGCGCTGATCAGTCCGGAAGGGAACGAGATCGGCATTGTCGGCAATCAGGCGGTCTTCTCTCTGGTGGGCAACATACAGGAGGAGACGCACCGCAGCGCCATCGAGTATCAGCGCTCGCTTCGCAGCGAGGCCTACGGATCGACACTGGAGAAGATCCCCGGCGTTGGGAAGAAGCGCAGGGAGGAGCTGATCGGCCGCTTTAAGTCGATCAAGGCGATCCGGGAGGCCAGCCTGGAGGAGCTTTGCGCCGTTGTGCCGAAGAATACGGCAGCGGCGGTATGGAACTATTTCCGCGGGAAAGAGGAGAAGGAATGAGAGTTATCACCGGCAGCGCAAGAGGCCGTCATCTCAAGACACCGGATAATTTTGATATTCGCCCCACAACGGACAATGTCAAGGAAGCTGTTTTCAATATCCTCCAGTTCGACATCGAGGGCCGGCGTGTGTTGGATCTCTTTGCCGGAACCGGACAGCTCGGGATCGAGGCGCTGAGCCGCGGCGCGGCGGAGGCCGTTTTTATCGACCGTGACCGTACGGCGGCGCAGATCGTGAAGGATAACCTCAAAACCTGCGGCCTGAAGGGGACGGTGCTCAACTGCGATTCGCTGTCCTATCTCAAAGACTGCGGAAAGTTTGATGTGATTTTTGTTGATCCCCCGTATGATTCCGGCCTTTATGACGCTGTTTTGGACACGATATATTCGGTTGACATATTATCGGAAGGTGGTATAATGGTCGTCGAGGCACGTCGAACGATGATACTGCCCGAAATGAACGCACCATACCGGAAAATCAAAGAGTATTCCTATGGCAAAGTCAAAATCTGCACCTACACCAGGGAGAGCACTGTATGAGAACCGCCATCTGCCCGGGCAGCTTTGATCCGATCACACTGGGACATCTGAACATCATCCGCCGCGCCTCGAAGATCTTCGATCAGGTCGTGGTCTGCATTATGAAGAACTCCTCCAAGACAGCGCCCATGTTCACCATCGAGGAGCGCACCGACATGGTCAGACGAGCTTGTGTGCGATATGAAAACGTCAGGGTGGAAAGCTCGGACATCCTGCTTGCCGAATACGCCAGACGCTTTGAAAACCCGGTGATCGTCAAGGGCCTGCGTGCCGCGTCGGACTTTGAATATGAGTTTCAGATGGATCTCATCAATAAAAATATCAACCCCAGCCTGGAGACGATGTTTCTCACGGCCAGCGGAAAGTACACGTTTTTAAGTTCCTCGGTCGTACGGGAAATGGCAAAGTACGGCGCCGATCTCACCGGCCTTGTGCCGAGTGAGCTGATTTCGGAAATCGAGCAAAAAGCAAAACAATGGGGGAAGAACAATGGATAACAATACCAACGACGTGATTGAACTGCTTGACATTCTCTACGGCATGGTCACCGAGGCCTGGGGTGTTCCTCTCGGAAACGATAAGTGCATCATCGAGCGGGAAAAGGCCATCGAGATCATCAACGATATCAAGGCCAATCTTCCCACCGCGCTGGCCGAGGCCAAGCGCCTTGTCGCTGCACGCGACGAGTTTATCGGCAACGCCAAGCGTGAGGCCGAGGCTCTTCGCAAAAGCGCAGAGGAAAAATCCCGCATCATGGTCGAGGAGCAGGAGATCGTCCGTGTTGCCAAGGAACGCAGTGCCGAGATGATCGCGGCTGCCGAGAAAAAATCCAAGGAGCTTCGCCGCGTTGCCGCCGACTATGTTGACGATTTGATGCGCCAGACAGAGGAGAGCATTTCCGCCGCGCTCACAACAGTGCAGAATTCACGCGGTGCCTTCCGCAGCGCCGGCGTCTCTGCGCAGAAGAACGCGAAGGAAGACGTACCGACGGAAGAATAAAACAGAAAAAATGGTATCCGGGCCCATATTTTGGGCCCGGATTTTTTTGCCAATCAACATTTTGCGGTGCCGTTTTTTGCTCAAAAATAAGAAAAAGGTTGACAAAAAAAGACAAAAAGTTTCTCTTGCTTTTTCCAAAAAGCCCCCCTATAATTGAATTGGAAAGTGGAGCAAAGTGGAGCAAAATGGTTAGAAGAGTGAGAGAAAGGGTGTAACAGGTGACCGGCGAATACCAGCATTCCCTTGATAATAAAGGGAGGCTTTTTATCCCCGCCAAGCTGCGAGAAGAACTGGGCGAGGTGTTTTATATAACGCTGTCAATGGAGCGCTGTCTGTGTGCATACAGCGCGGAAAACTGGCAGAGCTTTTCGGATAAGGTAAGCGCAATGCCGTATGTCAAGCAGCGGCGCATGCGCCCGCTCTTTGCGTACGCGGCGAGATGCGAACTTGACAGTCAGGGGAGAACAATCATCCCGCAGAATCTGCGCGCCTATGCCAATCTGACAAAAAATGTTACGGTCATAGGCTGCAACAACCATGCCGAGCTGTGGGACAGCGAGACATGGCAGAGCGTGTATGATTCCGAAGCGACCCCTGAGAATATTGCGGCCGCCATGGAGGAGCTTGATTTTTGATGGCTGAAAGCAGACATGTCTCCGTCCTTCTGGACGAGTGCATATCGAATTTGAATATCGATCCGGACGGCATTTATGTTGACGGCACGCTCGGTCTCGGCGGCCATTCCGCCGAGATCGCGAAGCGTCTGAGCGGCGGCAGACTGATTTGTATCGACCGCGATCAGACGGCGATCGAGCGGGCGGGCAAGCGCCTGGCGCCCTATGCCGATCGGATCACCTTCGTTCACGGCAATTTCTCCGAAACGGCCTCTGTTTTGGATTCACTCGGTATTGAGGCGGTGGACGGCATGCTGTTCGATCTCGGCGTGTCTTCCCCTCAGCTTGATGAATCCGAAAGGGGCTTTTCCTATCAGCACGATGCGCCGCTTGACATGCGAATGGACAAAAGCGCCGCCCTCACGGCCTGGACGGTGGTGAACGAGTGGGACGAGAATCGCCTCAATCGCATCCTGTGGGATTACGGTGAGGAGCGTTATGCCCGCCGCATCACCGCGGCAATCCTGGAGCGTCGCGCACAAAAGCCGATCGAAACAACGCTTGAACTGGTAGAACTCATACGCGGCGCCATGCCCGCCTCTGCGCTGCGTGAAAAGCAGCATCCGGCCAAGCGCAGCTTTCAGGCGATCCGCATCGCTGTCAACGACGAGCTGGGAGAGGTTTCGACCATGATGGATACCGCGCCGGATAAACTCCGCGTGGGCGGACGGCTTTGCGTGATCAGTTTTCATTCGCTTGAGGACCGCATTGTCAAAAACGGGATCGCCTGGCGCGAGAAAGGCTGCACCTGCCCGCGCGAGGCGCCGATCTGCACCTGCGGCTTTGTACAGACGCTCAGGAGCGTGACAAGAAAGCCGATCCTCCCGTCACCGGAGGAGACAGAGAGAAATCCGCGTGCGCGAAGCGCCAAGCTGCGCGTGGCGGAACGCGTATGAACAGCAATAAACGACTCAAGCCTTTTGTCACGGCTGTATGCGCCTTGCTTGCCGCGCTTCTGCTTTTTGCCGCGCTGCTCGGTGAGATTCGTCTCAATGCCCTGCAAAGCCAGATCGAGGCGCTGCGGCGGGAGAAGACGGCGCTGGAAAGGGAGGAGCAGATCCTTTCGGCCCGCCTGGCAGGACAAATGAATCTCGAAGAGCTCGAGCAATATGCCGAAGAAATATTAGGGATGCAGCGCTGCCGGGCAGATCAGATCGTTACGCTTCCCGACATCGGATAAAGGCATAGAAGGACAAGCTGCTGAATAAAGATAATACAAAGATCTATTCAGGAGCGGTCTATGGAACAAAACAACTGGAAGAAGGGGCCGGGGATCGGCATGCTGCGCCGCACGCTGTTTTTGATGGCAACGTGCGGCATTGCAGCGTTTGCCGTTCTCTTGGCCCGCTTATATCATCTGCAGATCACAGAACACGAGACATATGAATCCCTGGCCATTTCCCAGCAGCTGCGTGAGGCTGCGGCCTCGCCCGAGAGGGGAACGATCTTCGACCGCAACGGCTATGTCCTGGCCATCAGCGCCTCGGTGGACAACGTGTATCTCAGCCCTATGGAGATTGAGATGTACGGCGAGGACAAGAATCTGATCGCGGATAAACTCGCGGAGATTCTGGACGCAGAGAGGGAGGAGATCTATGAAAAAGCCTCGCGTACGGGCTCGTGGTATGTGACAGTGGCACGGAAAATCGAAAAGGAAACTGCTGCCGAGATCCGGACCTTTAAGGAGGAATACGGCATCCGCGGCGTACGCCTGGAAACAGACACCAAACGCTATTATCCCAATTCATCTCTGGCCTGTCATCTGATCGGCTTCGTGGGAACGGACAACTATGGCCTCGAGGGGATCGAGGCGCAGTACAACAGCTATCTTGAGGGCGGCGCCGGCGCCACGCTGCGCGAGACGAACGCCTATGGGACCGAACCGCTTTTCGGCGATTACGCCGCGTACGTTCCGGGCCGGGAGGGCTGTGACGTCACAACCACAATCGACGCGACGATCCAGTATTATATCGAAAAGCACCTCCGCCAGGCGGTCAACGACTACGATGCGCTCAACGGCGCAGGGGCGATCGCCATGGACGTCAACACCGGCGCCGTGCTGGCTATGGCCTCGCTGGACGGCTATGATCTGAACAATTTCCTTGCTGTCAGCGACAAGGCGCAGGCGGTCGTAGACGCCGCGCCGAACGACGAGGAAGCGCGCCGGCTGCTTGCAGCCTTTCAGGCTCGACAGTGGCGCAACAAGGCCCTGTCGGATACCTATGAGCCCGGATCCACGTTCAAAATCATCACCCTCTCCATGGCGCTTGACAGCGGCGCCGTCTCCCTGGGGGACAGCTTTTATTGTCCCGGCTATGTCAATGTGACCGGGCGCGGCACGCCGATCCGCTGCTGGAAGGACGGCGGACACGGCTCACAGACGCTGACGCAGGCTGTGCAGCATTCCTGCAACGCGGCCTTCGTCGCGATCGGCCAGCGCGTCGGAGCCGAGCGGTTTTATGAATACTGCGACGCGTTCGGCTTCCTCAAGCTCTCCGATGACCCGGATGAGAATCTGACAGCCAGGACCGGCATTGATCTGGCCGGAGAAAGCGGCAGCATCTGGTGGAGTAAAAATGTGTTTTGCTCACCGAAAAATCTCTCTCAGCTGGCGGCTGCCTCCTTTGGACAGACCTTTACGATCACCCCGCTCCAGCTCATTACGGCGGTCAGCGCCTGCGTCAACGGCGGCAGACTGATGAAGCCCTATGTTGTCTCGGAGATCCGAGACGGCGCGGGTGAGACGGTGTTCCGGCGTGAGCCGGAGCTTGTCCGCCAGGTCATCCGGCCGGAGACCAGCGAAAAGGTCCGTACGATCCTTGAGCAGGTCGTGGGCGACCCAAAGGAGGGCACGGGGCGAAACGCCTCGGTGGCCGGATATCGCATCGGCGGCAAGACGGGGACCAGCGAGAAGGTCAGTCTGGAAGCCGCAACGGGGGAGAAGGAATATATCGTCTCCTTTATCGGCTTTGCCCCGGCAGACGACCCGCAGGTGGCGGTGCTGATCTTTCTCGATACGCCCTCCACCAGCACAGGCATTTACATCAGCGGCGGGCAGATGGCCGCCCCTGTCGTTGGCGCGATGATGGCGGATATTCTGCCTTATCTCGGCGTACCGGCTGAGCAGGACGGCAGTGATACGGCAAAGCGCGATGTGATCATGCCGCAGACAGTCGGCAAAAGCCTGGAGGACGCCGCAGCGCTGCTGCGCCGTGCGGATCTGCGCTTCCGCACGATCGGGGAGGGGGACACCGTAACGGCCCAACTCCCAACGGCGCTCTGGCAGATCGCGCGGGATACCGAAACGATCCTGTATCTCGGCGCGGAAATATCGGATGAAAAAGAAACTGTTCCCAATCTCGCAGGAATGCGCTATAATGATGCGCGGGATACTCTCTCCCGCTATGGGATCTATATACATTCTCTGAGCAGCGTCACCGACGGAGAGCGTCAATGCGTCAGCACGCAGAGCATCCGCGCGGGCAGCGTGGTCGAACACGGCAGCGTGATCGAGGTTTCCCTCGTCTCGGATGACGATTCCATGCTCGGAAGATATTGATAAAGAGGAAAACTATGAAATTATCGGAGCTTCTGCAGGATGTCGCCTATCTCTCCGCTACGGCGGATATGGATACGGAGATCAGCGGAATCAGCTATGATTCCCGCAAGACCTGCCCGGGCGATCTGTTTGTCGCCGTCAAGGGCTTTTCTTCCGACGGCCACAAGTTTATTCCTGCTGCGCTTGAAAAGGGCGCGGCGGTCATCCTCTGCGAGGATATCCCGAGGGAAGGGACGCCGTATGTGCAGGTGAAGGACTGCCGCCTCGCGCTGGCGCTTTCCAGCCGCAACCTCTACGGCAATCCCGCCGGGGAGATGACGGTCATCGGCATCACCGGAACCAGCGGCAAAACGACTTCCAGTTATCTGATCAAGCATATGCTGGAAGAAAAGCTCGGGGCAAAGGTCGGCCTGATCGGCACAAACGGCAACATGATCGGCAAGGAATTTCTCCACTCCGAGTTTACCACTCCCGAAAGCCTGGAGCTTCAGCAGCTCTTCCGCCGCATGGCGGACAGCGGCTGCACCCATGTGGTCATGGAGGTCTCGTCCCACTCGCTGGTTCTGGAGCGCGTGGCAGGCATTCATTTCGACGTGGCGCTGTATACCAATCTCTCCCAGGATCACCTGGACTTTCATCATACGATGGAGGAATACGCCGCTGCCAAGAAAAAAATATTCTCCGTCTGCAGCGCCGCCTGCGTCAACGCGGACGACGCCTGGAGCGATTATATGACCGAAGGCGCGGAGTGCCCGATCCTGTCGTTTGCCGTAGACGCCGAGTCGGATCTGCGGGCGGAAAACGTGTCGCTTTCGGCCTCCGGCGTTCGCTTTGACGCCTGCTTCTGGGACGAGCGGGAGGAGACATCCCTCGCCATCCCGGGCCTCTTTTCCGTTCATAACGCACTGGGCGTGATGGCGGTGGGACTCGTTCTCGGCCTTTCGCTGCCTGACTGCGCCGATGCCATGCGCAGCGCCAAGGGCGTCAAGGGCCGTCTGGAGAGCGTGCCGACCGATGGAGATTACGATATCATCATCGACTATTCCCACAAGCCGGACGCGCTGGAAAACGTGCTCCGGACGCTGCGCCTCGTCACCCGCGGCCGGCTCATTGTTCTCTTTGGCTGCGGCGGCGACCGTGACCGGCTCAAGCGCCCGATCATGGGTTCGATTGCCGCGGACAGGGCGGATCTGTGCATCGTGACCAGCGACAATCCCCGCACTGAGGAGCCTGAAGCCATTATCGACGAGATCCTTGCCGGCATGGAGGGCAAGAGCACGCCGATCCTTCGGATCTGCGACAGGGAAGAAGCGATACGCACCGCTATTGACAACGCCCGCGCGGGTGATGTAATATTGCTTGCCGGGAAAGGCCATGAGGACTACCAGGTCATTGGACACGAAAAGCGTCACATGGACGAGAGAGAGATCGTGGCCGACTATCTGAAAACGAGGAAAAAGATATGACGATAAAGCTGATGTGCTCTTTTATCCTGTCGTTTCTGTTTGCGACGGGCTTCGGGAAGTATTATATTCCCTGGCTGCGCCGCCAGAAGGCAAATCAGGAAATCAAGAGCGAGGTCGAATGGCACAAATCCAAAAGCGGAACGCCCACAATGGGCGGCGTGATGTTTATCCTTGGTGTGCTGCTGTCGATCCTGACCATTGGCTTCCCCAGCATGATGCAGGGGCGCTTTGTCCATCTTTTCGTATTTCTCTTCGCGCTCGTGTTCGGCGCGATCGGCTTTCTGGACGACTGGGAGAAAATCAAAAACGCACAGAACCTGGGGCTGACTGCCGGCATGAAATTCCTGCTGCAGCTGGCCGCGGCGCTGGTATTCATCTTCCTGATGCGCCGGCTTGGCTTTGTGCGTCCGAACCTTTATGTTCCTTTCTTCAACACCAGTGTTCCGATCCCCGAATGGCTGTATTTTATCTTTGCCGCCTTTGTGATCGTCGGCACGGTCAACGCCGTCAACCTGACCGACGGTGTGGATGGGCTTGCCTCCGGCACCTCTCTTCCGGTCTGCCTGTTTTTCGTCGCGGTGACCTTTGCCTGGGGCAAGGACTTCCTCGAACTCGGCCTGTTTGCCTCGGCGCTGCTGGGCGGGCTGATGGGTTTCCTCGTCTATAATTTCAATCCGGCGAAGGTCTTTATGGGCGATACCGGCTCTCTTTTTCTCGGCGGGGC
>CAMHER010000007.1 GCA_946184215.1 uncultured Clostridia bacterium
TCCTGCAAATACGGCGCGGCCTACGCCAGCGTCATGTGCGAGGCGCGCGCGGAGATCCTCGACGAGGGCGAGGAGAAGCTGCAGGCGCTGAAAATCCTGATGAAAACGCAGACCGGGCAGGACTTTTCGATCACGCCCGAGATGGCCCGGAGCGTGTGCGTGCTGCGCCTGAGAGCCGAAACACTCAGCGCCAAGGCGCGCCGCGCCTAGTTTTCAGTGTCCGGGGCCTCGTTTTCAGAAATCATAATAAAACACCGGGGCGGAAGGGTAAGCCTTCCGCCCCGGGTTTTTTACCAGTCGCTGTCCCAGTCGGTCGAGCCGCTGTCCCAGTCGCTGTCCCAATCCCAGTCGCTGCCGGAATCCCAGTCGTCGTCATCGTCCCAGTCCCAGCTGCTGGAGGAATCCCAGTCGTCGTCATAATCATAGTCGGAGTCGGAGCTGTCATAGTCGTCGTTGTAATAGTAATAATCACTCTCGGTAAAGTCGCTGACGCCGTAGTCATCCGAATAGGAATAGGAGGCGTAATAGTCCTCCGCGTTGTCCAGCAACTCGTCCGAGACACTGATGGGATACCAGCCGTCGTCGTCATAGAGATACCAGTCGCTGTTCTGACTGTAATAGGTGTTCCCGCCGTAGTTGTAATAGCCGTTGGCGGGGCGGTGATGGTGCGGGAGCGCAACGTGAGCTACAGCCGCGCGGGCGATCGTGATCGCCGCCGCGACGCCGATGATCACGCCGAGGATCGCGCGCTTTTTCTTCTCCTTGCGCTGCGCGTCAAAGCCATCGGCGCTGTTGTAGGGATTGCGCGTCTGGGCCTCGCTGCCGGGATAGCCCGATCTGCGCGCGTTTGCGACGCGGCTGCGCTGGTTCGTGGCCTCCTCCTTGAGCTTCTGGAAGATCTCGTTTACGGCGTAGGCCTCGTCCGGGCCGCGGTAGCGCACGGAGCGGCTGCCGTCGGCCTTGTTTTTATAGACGACGAAGTTGCCGTCGCTGTCCTGAAAGATGCCGAAGGCCTTTGCCCCCGGATAGTCCAGACCGATGAAAAAGCGCATCTTCGCCAGCGGCAGCTCGTGCCGCTCGCA
The DNA here is from genome assembly GCA_946184215.1 of uncultured Clostridia bacterium. GTDB lineage: Bacteria > Bacillota > Clostridia > Oscillospirales > Oscillospiraceae > Limivicinus. Next base: position 1,083 of record CAMHER010000007.1, read on the forward strand.
GAAGGCCGTCAGCTCGTCGATGGTTCGCGGCGTCTGCACGCGACGCCGGGCGGACGGCTCCGGCTCTGCCTGCGCGGCCGCGCCGCCCTGGGGGACGGGCGCGCCGCAGTTCTGGCAGTAAAAGCTGCCCGACGTGAGCTCCGATCCGCAATGTTCACAGTAGTTTGCCATATCACATCCTCCTTGCGGGAAGAGATTTCTGCTGCCAGTATATTCCTTCGTGCGGGGAAAAGCAACCGCGAGGCGCGGGAAAAGGCGCGCCTCAGGTCAGATACGGCCCGACGCTTGCCAGGATCAGGGTCGCCGTCAGCTCGGAGATGCTCTCCACGGTCAGATCGCGCCTGTCGTTGACCCATTCCTGAATCAGCCCGATGCAGCCGTTGATGATAAAGGCGTTATATATGCCGTAGCGCAGCTCGTCCGCGCCGGGGGCGATGATCTGCCAGAACAGGCGGCACTGGCTGTCCACGCGCTCCTTGACCCGGTCGACAAACTGCATGTCGCCGTGGGGGGAGAGCATGATGCGGCAGAAGCTGCGGTTTTCGTCGAGAAAGGTGAAGATCGCGTGCAGGTAGGGCGATACCGCCGTGCCCCTGCCCGTAAGGGGCTCAGAGTCCGAAAAGGGCTTGCGTTCGGTCAGCGTTCGGTCAAACTGGACGAAGAACTCGTCCTCCATGGCGCGCAGCAGGTCGTAGATGTCCTGATAATGAAAATAGAAGGTGCCGCGGTTGACGTCCACCAGATCGGTCAGCTCCTTGACGGAGATCTCGTTGATCGGCTTTTCCTCCATCAGCCGCAGCAGCCCCTCGCGCAGACGGCGCTTGGTGTTGCGGACGCTGCGGTTTTCCTGCCCGGATTTGTTCATGCGCCGCGCCTCCTTTGAACAGTTTTCAAAGAATTGTTGATTGTTCGTCACATTCGCCGGAATCATCGGTTGACAGGGGCGAAGCGGAGATTATAATTGAACTATAAATGAATTTTCAACACTTGTCAAGAAAGGGCGAAGGCGTGAGAGACACGAACAGACGGGATATCATGCATGACGTTGCCGCGGCCATTGTGAAATGGCGGGGGCTTTTCATGCTGCTGTTTCTTGTCGCCGCGGTCTACTGCGCGCTGTCTCTCGGCCGTGTGCGGGTCAATTCGGATCTGACCTTTTTCCTCTCCGGCGATACCGAGACCCGCCGCGGCATCACGATCATGGAGGACAATTTTGTCACCTACGCCTCCGAGGACGTGATGGTGGCCAACCTGACCTATGAGCGGGCGGAGGAGCTTGCGGAGACCATCCGCGGCTTTGACCACGTTTTTTCCGTGAGCTTCGACGGCACCGAGGCGCACTATACCAGCTCCGCCGCGCTCCTTTCCATCGCCTTTGACGGCGTCGACGGGGACGGCGGCGTGGACGCGGCCAAGGAGCAGATCCGCATGCTGCTCGCGCCCTATGACAGCTATACCTATTCGATGGACATCAAGAACTATTCCAGGCAGCTTGCCGGCGAGATGGTGGGCGTTATCGCGATTGCCGCGGCGGTGATCGTGGTGATTTTGCTCTTCACCTCGCGCAGCTATTTCGAGGTCGTGATCTTCCTGATCGTGTTTGTGTTCGCCGCGCTGTTGAACATGGGCACCAACTTCTGGCTGGGGGAGATCTCGATGATCACCCATTCCATTGCCATCATCCTGCAGCTGGCGCTGGCGATCGACTATGCCATCATCTTCTCCCACCGCTATCAGGACGAGTGCGAGCGCTTCGAGAGCGCAAAAGCCGCGCTGACCGAGGCCCTCGCCAAGTCCATCGTGGAGATCAGCTCCTCGAGCCTGACGACGATCTCGGGCCTTGTTGCGTTGATGCTGATGGAGTTCCGGCTGGGCTACGATCTGGGCGTGGTGCTGGCCAAGAGCATCGTCTGCAGCCTGCTGACGGTGTTTTTGCTGATGCCGGGGCTGATAATGCTGTTCCCGAAGGCGATCCGCCGCACGGCCCACCGCAGCCTGATCCCGGATATCACGCCCTGGGGCCGCTTTCTCATGCGCTCGGGGTACTGCTTCGTCTGGATCTTTCTGCTGCTGCTGCCCGCGGCCTTTTACGGCGCGCGGCATGTGAACTACGCCTTTGCCGACAGCTCGGTGACGGAGCTGGTCTATTCCGAATCCCGCGCGGCCATGCGCAAGATCGAGAGCACCTTCGCCCGCTCCACCAGCGTGGTCCTGCTCCTCCCGGCGGAGGATCTGGAGGCGGAAAAAGCCATCCTGCGCGAGGTCGAGGCGCTCCCGCCGGTCAAAAGCGCCATGGGCCTTGCCAATATCGCCGTCGGTGACGGCCGCGTGCTGGGCGACCGGTTTTCCTCCCGTGAGTTTGCCGAGCTGATGGATCTGGGCCAGGAGGAGGCCGACCTGCTCTTCCAGGCCTACGGCGTGCGGCATGAGGAATACCAGGCCCTCTTCGGCAGCCGCGAGAGCTACCGCGTGCCGCTTGTGGACCTGGCGGACTTCCTGTTTGAACTGATCGACCACGGCGTGTTCACGCCGGATGCCGGGCAGGCCGGGGAGCTCGACGAGCTGCGGGGCATGCTCGCCTTTGCCCAGGATCAGCTGCGGGGCAAGGACTATAACCGCCTGCTCCTCTCCGTGGACCTGCCGGTGGAGGGCGAAGAGAGCCGCGCCTTTGTCGAAACGCTGCGCGCCATCGCCGCGCCGTACTATCCCGGCGGCGAGGTGCTGATCGTCGGCGACATCACCAGCGCCCGGGATCTGGGCGACTCCTATACCGGCGACTCGCTGCTGATCAGTCTGCTGACCATCGGCTTTGTGTTCGTGATCCTGCTTGTCACCTTCCGCACGGTGGTCGGGGCGATGATCCTGGTTTTCGTCATCCAGGGCAGCATCTGGATCAACTTCTCCTTCCCCTATCTCCAGCATGTCAGCCCCTCGTTCGTGACAAACATGATCGTATCGGCCATCCAGATGGGCGCCACGATCGACTACGCCATTGTGCTGATGAACCGCTATCAGTCCCTGCGCGCCGGTCTGCCGATCCGAGAGGCGATGGCGCGCGCTGTGAAGGAGAGCTTTGCCACCGTGCTGACCTCCGGGTCGATCATGACGATCGCGGGCGTGCTCATCGGCGTGCGCGTCAGCGACGTGTATGTCAGCCACATCGGGCTTGCCGTCGGCCGCGGCGCCCTCTGCTCGGTGATCCTGGTGCTGAGCGTGCTGCCACAGCTGCTGGTGCTGCTGGACAGAGCGGTGGAAAAAACGCGTTTTCGCCTGAGCCTGCAGGAGGAAGAAACATGAAACGGATACTCTGCGCGCTGTTATCCATGCTGCTGCTCTTCCCGCTCTCGCCCGCGGTCCTGGCTGCGGAGGAGGCGGCGGGGGAAGCGGAAATCAAGGAAAAGACGATATCTACCGCCCGCCAGCTTGCCCATTTCACACGCTCCTGCTCGCGCGAGAGCTATTCGCGCGGCGTGCGCTTTGTCCTCACGACCGACATCGACCTTTCCGAAAGCGGCGTCGAGATCGAAAGCGCGGGCTATTTCGTCGGGGAATTCGACGGCGGCGGTCATACGATCCGCGGCCTCGCGATCACGGCGGCGGGCTCACGGCTCGGCCTGTTCCGACAGATCGGGCCGGAGGGCAGCGTACACGATCTGAACGTTGAGGGCAGCGTGCTGCCCACCGGCACCCAGGGCGAGATCGGCGGCCTTGCCGGCTTTAACGAGGGTACGATCCGCAGCTGCAGCTTTGCCGGCGAGCTGCGCGGCGTGCAGGACGTCGGCGGCGTGGCCGGGAAAAACACCGGCACGGTGACAAGCTGCCGCTTTGAAGGCTCCGTCGCCGGCGAGCACCAGGTCGGCGGCATTGCGGGGACGAACACGGGTGTTGTGTTCAACTGTGAAAACGAAGGCGACGTCAACACCGTGGCGATCACGCCCAGCGGCGAGCGCCGTTTTGATCTCTCCTCCTTCTCCCAGGAGGATTTCGTGGACATCGGCAACATCGGCGGCATCGCGGGCGAAAACACCGGCACGGTCCGCTTCTGCCGCTCCTCGGGCGGCGTCGGCTATTCCTATACCGGCTACAATGTGGGCGGCATCGCGGGGAAAAACAGCGGCTTTGTGGACAACTGCCGCTTTAGCGGCGCCGTCGAGGGACGGCGCGACGTGGGCGGCATCGTGGGGCAGAGCGTCCCCTACGCCGCGTGGGAGCTGTCGGAGGGCAAGCTGCAGGACCTCTCCCGGGCGATCACGGCCATGAACGGGATGCTCTACGCCGCCTCGCAGAAGCTCAGCGGCGCCAGCGAGAGCGTCCGGAGCTCGCTGCAGGCCATGAGCGGATCCAGCACCCAGGCCATGGGCGCGATCACAACGCTGCTCAATGCTGCCGCCGGACAGACGGCCCACTATCTCGAGGGCGTCTCCGTGGATCCGGAGAGCGGCGCCATCACGCTGCCGAGCGCGAACTACGCCGCCGCCGACACCTCGGCGCTGACAGCGTCGCTGAACAGCCTCTTTGCCCAGTCCGCCGCGCTGAGCGGCGCCATGGACGGCGTCGTGGGCGGCACGGCGGAGGATCTCAAGGGGATCTTCGGCCAGATGAGCTATATCTTCAACCTGGTTAACGCCCTGATGGGAGAGGTGGGCCAGGGAGATCTGATCTCCTCGCGGGATCTGTCCCTGGAGGAAGCCTACGACCATGACGAGGGCGCCGTCGCGCGAAGTGAAAACCGCGGCAGTGTCCGCGGCGAGGCCAATGTGGGCGGCGTGGTCGGGACGGTGGCCTTCGAGCTGTCCTTCGACAGCGAGGACACCCTCGGCGCGTCGAACTATCTGCCGACGCGCGCCGAACAGCTCCTGTTCGCCGTCGTGCGCGGCTGTGAAAACCGCGGCGCGGTCCGCAGCCGCGGCAGCTGCGCCGGCGGCATCGCGGGCCGCATGGATATCGGCGCGATCGTGGACTGCGTCAGCGCGGCCTCGGCCGCGTCTCAAAGCGGCGATTATGTGGGCGGCATCGCCGGCGTCAGCCAGGGCTCCGTCGCGCGCTGCTGGGCACGCAGCGAACTGGAGGGCGGCAAGTATATCGGCGGCATCGCGGGCAGCGGCAAAACCCTGACGGACTGCCGCGCCTGGACGCATATTTCCCGCGGCGCGGAATACTGCGGCGCGGTGGCCGGCTGGGCGGAAGGAGAGGTGAGCGGCAACCTGTATGCCGACACCCGGCCCGACGGCGTGGACGGCATCAGCCGCCTTGCACAGGCCGAGCCGGTCAGCCTTGAAGAGCTGCTGGCGCTGGAGGGAGCGCCGGAGGACTTTGAGAGCGTGACCGTGCGCTTCCTGGTGGAGGACGAGACGGTGAAAACCCTGACGCTTCCCTTCGGAGGAGAGGTCAAGACGCTGCCGGAGGTGGAAAACAGCGGCAGTGCCTACTGGGTCTGGGATCCCTTCGACCGCGCTCATATCTACGCCGACACCGACGTGACCGGCCGCTATCTGGCCCCGGAGCGTACCCTCTCCTCCAGCGAGGAATTTCCGCTCTTCCTGGTGGAGGGCGAATTCTACGAGGGCCAGAGTCTGGACGTGCAGCCCTTCGCCGCAGAGCTGGACGGTGTCGAGCGGGAGGGATATACCCTCAGCGTGGACGGCTTTGAGGGAACGCTGACGGTCCGTATGCGCAGCGAGGACGGGGCGAGGATCTGCATCCGGAGCGCCGACGGCGGCTTTGCCGGGACGGACACGGAATGGGACGGACGCTATCTGGTCTTTGCACTGAAAAACGGCGGATCCTTCCTTACGGTGCCGGAAAGCCGGCGACCGGACAGCCTCCTTTATGCCGCGCTGGGCGGCGCGGCGCTGCTGGCGCTGCTTTTATCGGCGCGCGCGCTGAGACGGCGGCATAAAAACCGCCGCCGAACTGCCGCGGACAGCGAAGCAGACGCGCCGGAAGAAACAAAGTGACCGAAAAAAAGAGGGAAAGCAACGGCTGCTTTCCCTCTTTTTCACAAAAAAACAAAAAGGCGTTGACTTTAGCACCACATAGTGCTAAAGTAGGGCCATCTTCCACGGAGGGTTTTGCGATGAAGCTCGTTCGCTTTTCTTTTGCATACCGCTATTACCGCTATTTCAACAGGAAATAGGGGTCGTTTGTGCTGCAAAGGGAACGTCGCTGATCACAAAGAAAGCTGACAGGGGCCGCACAGATGACTGTGCGGCTCTCTTTTTTCCCGGGGGAAGAAATCAGTTTGGAGGAAATGAAAATGAAAAAGATCCTTTCTCTTATCTGCGCGCTGTGCCTGCTCTTCACGCTTGCCGCCTGCGGCCAGAGCGCACCCGCCTCTTCCGCCGCGCCGGCCGCGGCGCAGAGCGACAAGGTCTTCAACGTCGGCGTCTGCCAGCTGGTGCAGCACCCCGCGCTTGACCTGGCCACCCAGGGCTTTTGCGACAAGCTGGGCGAGCTGCTGGGCGAGCGCGTGAACATCACCGTCCAGAACGGCGCGGGCGACCAGCCCAGCTGCGCCGTCATCGCAAGCCAGTTTGTTTCCGACGAGGTCGACCTCATCATGGCCAACGCCACGCCCGCGCTGATCGCCGCGGCCGGCGCCACGAACGAGATCCCCATCCTCGGCACCTCGATCACGGCCTACGCCGCCGCCTTTGAGATCGACGAGTGGGAAGGCCGCAGCGTTGCGAAGAACGTCTCCGGCACCTCCGATCTCGCGCCGCTCGACGAGCAGGCCGCCATGCTGCACGACTTCTTCCCCGACGCCAAGACCGTGGGCATCCTCTACTGCAACGCCGAGGCCAACTCCCGCTTCCAGGTCGAGACCATCACCCCGCTGCTGGAGGCCTTCGGCTATACGGTGAAGAACTTTGAGTTCTCCGACTCCAACGACGTCGCCGCCGTCACGACCAGCGCCGTGGGCGAGTGCGACGTGCTCTACATCCCCACCGACAACACCGCCGCCTCCTGCGCCGAGGCGATCAACAACGTGGCCCTGCCGGCCGGCGTGCCGATCATCGCCGGCGAGGCCGGCCTCTGCTCCGGCTGCGGCGTGGCGACGCTCTCGATCGACTACTACGACATCGGCGTGAAGACAGCCGAGATGGCCTTTGAGATCCTGGTCAACGGCGCCGACGTTTCCGCCATGGAGATCGCCTACGCGCCCGTCTTCACCAAGATGTTCAACCCCGACATCTGCAAGACGCTCGGCATCGAGGTCCCCGACGACTTTGTGGCCGTCGGCTGACCGCGCGCTTCCCGCTGACTTTTTCGCCCCGGCGGGGAAACCCGCCGGGGCATACGACTGAGGTGTTTTCTTTGAGTGTTTCCGCATATTTTGCTTCGCTGAGCCTGCTCAAGCTGGTGAAAAACCTGCCGGGCGGCATCGCGCAGGGGCTGATCTGGGGCATCATGGCCCTGGGCATCTACATCACCTTCCGGCTGCTGGACGTGGCCGACCTGACGGTGGACGGCTCGTTCACCACGGGCGGCGCTGTCACGGTCGTGCTGATCCTGGCGGGCTGGCCCGCCTGGGCGGCGCTCGTCGTCGCCACGCTGGCCGGGCTGCTGGCAGGGCTCGTCACGGGCCTTTTGCACACCAAGCTCGGCATCCCCGCGATCCTCGCCGGAATATTGACGCAGCTGGCGCTGTTCTCCGTCAACCTGCATATTATGGGCATGGCGGCGAACAAGGCGGTCAGCGTCGATAAATATTCTCTTGTGCTGTCGCTGCGCTATGTTCCTGCGGCCATCCTGACCGGCGCCATCATCGCGCTGGTGCTTGTCAGCGTGCTGTACTGGTACTTCGGCACCGAGCAGGGCTCGGCTATCCGCGCCACCGGCAACAACCCGGCCATGAGCCGGGCGCTCGGCATCAACATCGACAACATGAAGCTGCTGGGCCTTTCGCTGTCCAACGGCATCGTGGCGCTCTCCGGCGGGCTGATGGCCCAGTTCCAGGGTTTTGCCGACGTGAACATGGGCCGCGGCGCGATCGTCATCGGCCTTGCCGCCGTGATCATCGGCGAGGTGGTCGGCGCCGCGCTGCTGGGCAAGCGGCGCAATTTCTACGGCACGCTCAGCTTTGTCGTGGTCGGCGGCGTGCTGTACTACCTGGTCATCGTCGTGGTGCTGTGGCTCAAGCTCAACACCAACGACCTCAAGCTCTTCACCGCCGTGGTGGTGGGGCTGTTCCTGGCCGTGCCCTACCTGCGGGGTCAGAGAAAGAGCTCCTTCGCGCGGCTGAAAAAGAAAGGGGGCGGGGGGAATGCTTGAACTGCAGCATGTTTCCAAGACCTTCAACCCCGGCACGATCAACGAGAAAAAGGCCCTGTCGGACTTAAGCCTGCATCTTGCGCCCGGCGATTTCGTCACCGTCATCGGCGGCAACGGCGCGGGCAAGTCCACGCTGTTGAACGCCGTGGCCGGCGTCTGGCCGGTCGACAGCGGCCGCATCCTGCTCGGCGGCGAGGACATCACCGCGCTGCCGGAGCACAGGCGCGCCGTGCACATCGGCCGCGTGTTCCAGGATCCGATGATGGGCACCGCGCCCAACATGCAGCTGGAGGAAAATCTGGCCCTCGCCCTGCGCCGCGGACAGAAGCGCGGCCTCAAGTGGGGCGTGACAAAGCTCGAGCGCGAGGACTATCGCGCGCTGCTCGCCGACCTCGGCCTGGGGCTTGAGGACCGGCTGACGGCAAAGGTGGGGCTGCTCTCGGGCGGTCAGCGCCAGGCGGTGACGCTGCTGATGGCGGCGCTGCGTCAGCCCAAGCTGCTGCTCCTGGACGAGCACACCGCGGCCCTCGACCCGGCCACCGCCGCCAAGGTGCTGGAGCTGTCCGACCGCATCGTCTCCGAGGCGCATCTGACGGCGCTGATGATCACCCACAACATGTCCGACGCGATCCGCCACGGCAACCGCCTGATCATGATGGACGAGGGACACATCATTCTGGACATTGCCGGCGAGGCAAAGAAAAAGCTGACCAAGCGCGAGCTGATCGACCGCTTTGCCCAGTCTGCCGGCTATGCGCTGGAGACCGACCAGACGCTTTTGAGCAAAGACTGATAAAAGAAAAAAAGACAGGCCGCAAGGCCTGTCTTTTTTTTGCCCGGGGGGCTGCGCTCAGCTCTCTGTTTGCCCGTTCTGCCTCCGCGGCTCGTCCGGCCGACGCACGGCGCGCGGCCGGGGAAGAGAAGCGGAGAGATCGACCCCCGTGAGCTGCCGGATGACCCAGAGGAAAAACAGCAGCACCAGCAGGGGGATCACGCAGGAGGTCACGATCATCACGGCAAGCGTTTCGACAAAGCGGTTGACGGCGTCCACAGCCTTGTCGGTCAGCGAGGCGGTGGTCTCGCTCAGCCGGTCGAGGATCGCCTGCACCGTGCCCTTGTCCTCCGCCGCGTCGGCAAGGGGCGCCGTCTCGTCCGTCAGCGTCTCGGCGGCCTGGATCGTGCCGTCGATGGATGCGCGGTAGGCGCCGTAGACCAGATCCGAGACCTTGAAGCTGAGAGGGATCAGCAGATACAGCGCCACGCCCACCGCCGTGAGCTTGAGCGCCAGGCGCCGGAAAAGAGCCGGATGGCGCCAGAGCGAGACGATCCCCAGCACGCACGCGCAGGGGATCAGCACCTTGAACACGCCCGCGCCGATGATCGAAAGCAGGTATTTTTCCGAATACAGCACGCAGAGGATCAAAAGGAAATATTCCGAAAAGTCGGCAAGCTTGCCCGCGATCGGCGTGGCGGTGTCGCCGGGAATGGCCGACACGCCGAACGACGCAAGAGACGCCGAGGCTGTCAGCTTCAGGACGTCCTCGGTCTTTTCGTCGATCACGGCGACGGTAGCGGCGTGGGTGTCCGGGGCGCTGGCCCGGTCGGCGAGAAAGAGAAAGGAGAACACGGCCAGCAGCACCAGCACGGCCGAGAGCAGCAGCTTCTGCAGATTCTTTTCCATCGTTCTCCCCTCCTTATCCGAATGTGATCTCGACACGGTATTCCGCCAGGTCCACGAGCGGGCCGACGATGCCCCGCACCAGCGTGCGTGCGTTTTCCTCCGCGCGCGCGAGCACCCCGCGCTCGACGGCTTTTTCGCGCGCGGTCTGTTCTAATTCAATCAGGGAGCTGTTGAAATCCCCGACGCTCAGGCGGTTGCCCAGCCCCGCCTTTTCGGAGTACAGCACAAAGCTCTCCGGGTCGATGTCGACGTTTTGGATCGCGGCGGCGGGCAGCGTGACGCGGATCAGCTTTTCCGTCTCGTCCTTTTCCACCTTTGCCTGCGTGAGATCCACCCCCGCGGTCACCACGCCGTCATAGCCGGCAAGATAGCTCGACTCGGTGATGCCGAGATCGAGCTTCCACAGCTTCTTGATGCTGGAATAGTTCACGACCTCGGTAAAATAGTATTCCTCGGTGATGAGGATGCCCGCGTCGCGCAGGGACTCCTGCACCGTGTCGGCGGTGATCTCCTTTTCGACGGTGATGATCTTTTCCACCTCTTTTTCGCGGATCACCACCTCGGCCGAGGGCCGCGGCGTGACGGGCGGCAGCGCAGCACGCTTGTCCCTGCCCCGCAAGGCGTGAAGGGCGATCAGCACCACCGTCAGCGCGACCACCAGCACGATCAGACCGATGAGCAGCTTTCTTTTTGTCTTTTCCGCAAGCATGACGCTTCCTCCCCGAACAAACAAATCTCCATGATACTATCGTATCACAGGTCTTGTTTTTCGACAAGAATTTCTATACAATGGAAATATCCAGATCTTACCGGTTACAATATTTTGAGGAGGTAAAACCGTATCATGGATAAGCATCTGCTCTCCGGCAACGAGGCGATTGCCCGCGGGGCGTACGAGGCGGGCGTCCGAGTCTGCTCCGCCTACCCCGGCACGCCCAGCACGGAGATCTTCGAAAACCTGCCGCAGTATAAGGACGCGCTGTACTGTGAATGGGCGCCCAACGAAAAGGTCGCCGTCGAGGTGGCCTACGGCGCGGCGATCGGCGGGGCGCGCAGCCTGTGCGCGATGAAGCATGTGGGGCTCAACGTCGCGGCCGATCCGCTGTTCACCGCCGCCTACAACGGCGTCAACCGCGGCTTTGTCATCGTCACGGCCGACGACCCGAGCATGCACTCTTCCCAGAACGAGCAGGACAACCGCTACTACGCCAGAAGCGCCAAGGTCGCGCTCATCGAGCCGAGCGACTCGCAGGAGTGCATCGACTTTATGAAGGAGGCCTACCGCATTTCTGAGCGCTTCGATATGCCGGTCCTCTTCCGCACGACCACGAACATCTCCCATTCCAAGAGCCTCTGCACCTTCTCCGAGCGGGAGGAGGCCGAGCCCTTCGTCTATGAGCGCAACCAGCGCAAGTTCAACTGTGCGCCGGCCAACGCCTACCGCAACCACCCCAAGGTGGAGGCAAACCTGAAGGCGCTTGAGGAGTACGGCGAGACGTGCCCGATCAACAAGGTCGAGTACCGCGGCGGCAAGATCGGCGTGATCACGGCCTCTATTTCCTACCAGATTGCCAAGGACGTCTTCCCGGAGGATACCTCCTTCCTGAAGCTTGGCCTGACATACCCGCTGCCGATGGGCCTGATCCGCGAATTTGCCTCAAAGGTCGAGACGCTCTACGTCATCGAAGAGCTCGAGGGCTTTATGGAGGATCAGATCAAGGCTGCCGGCATCCCCTGCATCGGCAAGGAAAAGGTCAGCCGGCTCTATGAGCTCAACCCCGAGCGCCTGCGCGAGATGCTCTTCGGCGTAAAGCCCCAGGTCAAAGCACTCCCCGTCAAGGCTGTGCCGCGTCCGCCGGTGCTCTGCCCCGGCTGCCCGCACCGCGGCTTCTTCTATACGATGTCAAAGGGCAAAAACTTTGTCATCGGCGGCGATATCGGCTGCTATACCCTCGGCGGCGCGGCGCCTCTGGGCGCGATGGACACCTGCGTGTGCATGGGCGGCGGCTTTTCCGTGGCCATGGGCCTGTCCAAGGCCTTCGCCGCCACGGGACAGCAAAAGAAGGTCTTCGGCGTTGTCGGCGACTCGACCTTCTTCCACTCCGGCATGACCGGCGCGGCCGAGATCCTCTACAACAAGGGCGCGGTCATCCCCGTCGTGCTGGACAATCACATCACCGGCATGACCGGCCACCAGGACAACCCCGGCTCCGGCTACACCCTGCAGGGCGAGATCGCCGCAGCCATTAAAATTGAGGATGTGCTGCACGCCTTCGGCTATGAAAACGTCATCATTGTCGATCCGCAGGACCTCACGGCCATGCAGAAGGCTGTGGACGATGCGCTCGCGTCCGAGGTGCCCGCGGCCATCATCTGCCGGCGGCCCTGCCTGCTGATCAAGCGTATCCCGCACGACATTGGCCTCTGTGAGGTCGACCGCGAGAAGTGCATCGGCTGCAAAAAGTGCCTGAAGGTCGGCTGCCCGGCTGTGATGATCCGGGACGGAAAGTCCTCGATCGACCCGGGACAGTGCGTGGGCTGCACGGTCTGCGCGCAGGTCTGCCCGGTGGGCGCGATTACGAGAAAGGAGAGCAAGTGATGGCGACAAAACATGCGATCCTCGTCGGCGTCGGCGGCCAGGGCGCGATCCTGACGGCCAAGGTCCTCGTCGGCGGGCTGATGAAGGCGGGCTATGACGTCAAAATGTCCGAGGTACACGGCATGAGCCAGCGGGGCGGCAGCGTCTCGACCCAGGTGCACTGGGGCGAGAAGGTCTACTCTCCGATCATCGGCAAAGGCGCGGCGGATATCCTCGTCGCCTTCGAGAAGATGGAGGCCGTGCGCTATGCCGACTTTCTGAAACCGGACGGCGTCGCCGTCATCAACGACTTCGCCCAGGACTCCGCCACGACCGCGGCGGGGCTGGCCGAGTATCCCGAGGGCTGCCTTGAGGCGATGGAGGGAGCGTTCCGCTGCTACACGCTCAACGCCGCGAAAATCGCCGGGGAGCTGGGCAACAGCAAGTGCATGAACATCGTGCTCTTCGGCGCGATGACCCACGCCCTGGGGATGGACGAGATCGACTGGGAGGCGGTCATCCGCGAGACGGTGCCGCCGAAGTTCCTGGAGCTGAATCTCAAGGCCTACCGCGCGGGACGCGCCGCGGCGGAGAAATAATACCGAAAATAATACCGAACAAAAACGAGGGAAGCCCGGCGGCTTCCCTCGTTTTCTTTGCCCAGGTACAGTATCACACAAACGCGTATGCCTTCAATCTCTCCATGGCCTCTTCCAGCCGCGAGAGCGGCAGGGCGAGGTTCATGCGGATCGTCTCCGGCCAGACGAAGTCCTCCCCGTTCTGCCAGATCACGCCGGCCCGCACGGCCCGCCGCTGCAGCTCGCCGATCGAAACGCCGTTTGCGGCGCACCAGTCGTGACAGTCGAGGAAGAGCATATACGTCCCCTGCGGGCGCATGAGCCTCACGCCGGGGAAGTTTTCTTTGATAAAGCCGCAGGCGTACGCAAAGTTGCCGTCCACCGTGCGGATCATCTCCTCGCACCACGCCTCTCCCTCCGGCGAATAGGCGCCGACAAGGGCGTGCATCGACAGCACATTGCAGGAATTGTAGTGGCTCTGCTCGCTCTGCCGCACGAGACGCTCCCGCAGGTATTGGTTATAGACGATATGATACGAGCCCACAAGCCCGGCCAGCGAAAAGGTCTTGCTGGGCGCGTAAAAAGCGATGGTGCGCTGCCGCGCATCGGCGCTGACGGACTGGGTGGGAATGTGACGATAGCCGGGCATGATGATATCCGACCAGATCTCGTCGGAGATCACCAGGCAGCTGTGCTTTTGGAAGAGGGCCATCACCTGCTCGAGCTCCTCACGCTCCCACACGCGCCCGGCGGGATTATGGGGCGAACAGAAAATCGCGAGATGGATGTGATACTCCTCGATCTTTGCCTCCATGTCGGCAAAGTCCATGCGCCAGACCCCCTCGGCATCCCGCCGGAGCGGCGAGTGGACGAGCACGCGCCCCAGGTTTTCCACCGTGTGGGTAAAGCCCACATAGGTCGGGCTGTGGACCAGGATCTTCTCTCCCGGCGCGGTAAAGGCCTGCACGGCCGCGGCCACGCCGCCCAGCACGCCGTTTTCATAGCCGATGTGCTCCCGCCCGAGACCCTCGACGCCGTGGCGCCGCCGCTGCCAGGAGAGGATGCTGTCGAAGTATTCCTCGCTCATCGCATAGTAGCCCAGCGACGGGAAATCCAGCCTTCTGCGCATGGCGTCCAGAACGGGCGGCGCCACGGGGAAAGCCATGTCCGCGATCCACATGGGGATCGTGTCAAAGCCCTCGTCCACCTGCACGTCCCAGGGGATCACGTCCGCGGCGATCGAATCCCTCCCGCGGCGGTCGAGAACGGTGGTAAAGTCATATTTCACGTCAAAAATCCTCCCTGACTGCTCTTTACCCTACTATACCACACATTTTCCGTTGAAAACAGCCCCCGCGGATGATAAGATATTTTTATTCCGTATAAAAAGGAGGAAGGGACATGGACTCTACACGGCGCATCGGAAGCGGCATCGACGGCCTTGACCGCGCCATCGACGGCCTGCGCAGCGGCGATACCGTGCTTTGGCAGGTCGAGCACATCCGCGACTATATGTTTGCCGCGACCCGCTTTGTAACCTCTACCGCCCGCGGCGGACAGCGCATCGTCTACCTGCGCTTCGGCGAGCACGACGAGGTCATCGACGCCCAGGCCCTGGCTGAGCGCGGGGCGAACGTGAAAAAGTACACGCTGGACCCCACCGTCGGCTTTGAGACCTTTGCCGTCCAGGTGCACCGCATCATCGCCTCGGAGGGGGCGGGCGTGTTTTATATCTTTGACTGCCTTACCGAGCTGCAGAAGTACTGGTTTTCGGACATGATGGTCTGCAACTTCTTCTGCCTGACCTGTCCCTTCCTGCAGGAGCAGCAGTCGATCGCCTATGTGCCGATCCTCTACGAAAAGCATATTTACGAGACGGTCTCCCGCATCCGCCACGCCGCGCCGGTGCTCTTGAACATCCGCACGATGAACGCCGCCACCTATATCCACGCCGTGAAGGTGGACGGACGGCAGACCGAGTACATGTACTTCCCGGTGAAGATCGACGGGGCGAACAGCAGTCTTGTCACCTCCAGCGCCGAGAGCTACGGCATCTTCGACATCTTCACCCAGACCGGCGAGCGCCGGGACTGCTGGGACAGCATGTTCGACTTTGCCGGAGAGAGTGAGACGGAGCCGACAGACGCCGAAGGGCTCGCCCACCGGGACAACATCATCCGCTGCCTGCTCGGCAACGAGCCGCAGCGCTTTGCCCTCTGCCAGAAATTTTTCACCACCGCCGACCTGATCGCCATCAAGAAGCGGGAGATCGGCACGGGCTGCATCGGCGGCAAGGCCGTTGGCATGCTGCTGGCCCGCCGGGTGCTCCGGGCCACCGATCCGGAGCTGTATGCCAGGCGCGTCGAGCCGCACGACTCCTATTTCATCGGCGCGGACGTGTTCTACACCTACTTCGTCCAGAACGGGGCCTGGAGTCTGCGCACGAAAATGGTCGACGTCGAGGACTATCTCGCCGTTGCCCCGCAGATCCGCGAAAAGCTGTTGCACGGGCAGTTCATGCCCTCGATCCAGGAGCAGTTCCGCTCGATGCTCGAATACTTCGGCCAGTCGCCGATCATCGTCCGCTCCTCTTCGATCCTCGAGGACGGCTTCGGCAACGCCTTTGCCGGCAAATATGACAGCGTTTTCTGCCCCAACCAGGGCACGCCGGAGGAGCGCTATGCCGAATTCGAGGCCGCGGTGCGCACGGTCTACGCCTCCACCGTCAACGAGGACGCGATCCGCTACCGCGCCGACCGCGATCTCCTGAGCCGTGACGAGCAGATGGCGCTGCTCGTCATGCGCGTCAGCGGCGACATCCACGGCGATTACTATTTCCCGCACATCGCGGGCGTGGGCCATTCGCAGAACCTGTACGTCACCAGCGCCGCCTCGGCGGCGGAGAACCGGGGGGCGCTGCGCCTTGTCATGGGCATGGGCACCCGCGCGGTCGACCGCGAGGCCGACGACTATGCCAAGCTGCTGGACATGGCGCGGCCGCTGGCCCCGCCGAAGGTGGCCTACGGCGACGAGTATAAATACTCCCAGCACAAGCTCGACGCGATCAATCTCAGAACCAACCGCTTCGAGACGGTGGAGATCGACGCCCTCGACAAGGCGGATCTGAAAACCGATCCCTATCTCTTCATGGAGCCCGACGCGCCCACCCGCGCCCGCTTCCGCGAGATGGGGGTGGACTATCCGGTGCCGGACATCGTCAACTTTGACAAGCTGCTGCGCCGCACGGACTTCTGCACGGTGATGACCAGGCTGATGGGAGACCTTGCCGAAAAATACAACTATCCCGTGGACGTGGAGTTTGCCTGCAACTTCCGTCCCGACCGGGAGTACAAGATCAACCTCCTCCAGTGCCGCCCGCTGCAGACGCGCGGTATCGGCGCCCAGGGCGTCAAGCCCAAGGTGCGGGACTATTTCTTCCGCATCAACGGCAATTTCATGGGCGGCAACGTGGCGCTGCCGGTGCGCTATATCATCAAGGTGGATGTGGAGAGCTATCTTGACCTGCCGGAGCAGAAGAAATACCACGTTGCCCGCTGCATCGGCCGGCTCAACGCCCTGCTGCGCGGCGAGCACACCGTGCTGATGGGGCCCGGACGCTGGGGCACCACCACGCCCTCTCTCGGCGTGCCGGTGAACTATACCGAGGTGTCGCACTTTGACTGTATGTGCGAGCTGGCCTACAGCTCCCACGGCCTGCGCCCGGAGCTGAGCTACGGCAGCCACTTCTTCCAGGACCTGGTCGAGGCCGGCACCTTCTACACCGCGCTCTACCGCGGCGAGGCGGGCTGTGAGTTCAACGACGCCCTCTTCGAGACCTATGACAACTGCTACCGCGCCCTCCTGGGAGACGAGGCCGAGGCGGACATGGAGCGGGTCATCCGGGTCTACGATACGGAGGGACACGCGATCCTCTATTCCGAGATCGCCAGCCAGGAGTGCTTCCTGGCGAAGATCTGAAAGAAACCGAACGGCTCCCCAATCGGGGAGCCGTTCGGCTTACAAAAAACGCTTCGGAGCGCCTACTTTTCATAGCGGGCGATGTATGCCTGCTTTTCCCGTTCGTCCTCCGCCTCCAGCGAGGTGGAATTGCGGACACCGCCGAGGGATTCCAGGTGGTGCCGGAACTCGTGGCGCAGCACGCGGCGCAGGATCTCGCGGGCCTCTGCGGCGCCGGCCTGGGGGTAAACCCGGTCAAAGGAGCCCTTGTACAGCTTCACCTGCCGTATGCCGGAGGAGACGGAATACTCCCCCAGCGTAAAGAGATCGTCCCCCCGGGCATAGTCCGGGATCAGCTGCGCCTCTGACACGATCACGCCCCCGGAGAGCTCCCGGAAAAAATCCTCCGGCAGCTCGTCCAGCAGCTCCGATATAATTTTGCCGTACTCTTCGGTGCTGAGCATAGACCCTCCCGCTGTGAAACGCAGATCTTATCCCCAGTATAGCATAAATCCCCGCGTCGGAACAAGAACGAGAAAAAAAGAGGAACGACCGACGGTCGTTCCTCCCCGAAAGGAGCGGGATATTTTTATTTTCTGACGTAAGTCAGCTCTTCGCCGAAAGAGTCCTTGAGGATGAGCGTATCGGGATCGGAGAAACGGAAGAGACTGTCGAACACGTCTTCCTCGGTGAAGATCTCGTTGTTCACATATGTGACGAGCAGATGATCGTCCTTGGTTTCATATTTTAATTCGTAGACGACCTCGGTGTCGCCGACCTTCATGGTGTAGGTGCCGGTGCCGTCGTCCTTGAGAACATAGACGGTGCTGATGCCGTATTCCGCGTCCGTGTATTCCCAGGTGCCGGAGAGGGGATTGGCGCTCTTCGCGCTGTCGGTGCGTCCGCAGCCCGGCAGGGAGACGACGACGGCGATGACGAGAAGCGCGGCCAGCAGGTAATAAAACTTTTTCATATCGAGATCCTCCTTTGAAAGACGGTGTGGTTTGTTTTTCACTTTCTGATGCGAGTATACACCGCGAACTGTCACAAAAGAAGCACAGATCAGGGAGAAGCGATCCCAATGGCCGGCCTTCTGTCCTCCTTTATTCCAAAGGCAGTGTGTCGATCCAATTCTTGAGCTCGTCTTCGGAAGCTCTGGCCGAAAAACGCTTGCCGGGCAGAACCCTTGCGCCATTTGCCAGCTTTTCAATGCGGCCCTGCCCCTCGCCCAGCTGGCTGCCGCCGGAGGTGAAGAAGGGGACTACGGTCTTGCCCGTGAAATCATACGTGTCCAGGAAGCTGTCGATGACGCTGGGCTCCCGGTACCACCAGATGGGAAAGCCGAGAAAAATCACATCAGCCTCCGCCACGGGTGCGGCGTGGTCTGCCAGCGCCGGACGGCAGGCGGGATCCTGCATCTCCACCGTGCTGCGGGCCTTCTTGTCCATCCAATTCAGGTCCTTCCGCTCATAGGGGATGGCGGGCCGGATCTCATAGAGTGCCGCATTCGCAGCGGATGCCAGCGTCCCGGCAAGCTTTTCGGTGCTGCCGCTGGCGGAGAAATATGCAATCAGTTTACGCATTTACCATACTCCTTTTTATTTCAGCTTGTTATAATCGTCCTGGGATACGCTCTCCAGCCATTCGTTGGAGGCGTTTTCTCCGCTCACCTCAATGGCCAGATGGGAAAACCACGAATCCGCCGCCGCGCCATGCCAGTGCTTGACGTTGGCCGGGATGTTCACCACCGTGCCCGGCGTCATCTCCACCGCGTCCTTGCCCCACTCTTGGTACCAGCCGCGGCCGCCCACGCAGAGGAGCAGCTGCCCGCCGCCCGCGCTCGCGTGGTGGATGTGCCAGTTGTTGCGGCAGCCGGGCTCAAAGGTCACATTGAATACCGGCACCTGCGCGGTGGAGACCGGGGCGAGATAGCTCTGCCCCACGAAGAACTGCCCGTAGGGGTTTTCCTCTCCGATGGGGAAGAAGATCGTGCGCTGATAGGCGTCCTTTTCGCTCCGGACCGGCGCAGGCTCGTTCCAGATCTCCTTGGCCTGGCGGAACACCGCCCAGCCCTTTGGCCAGCCGACGTACATCGTGGCATGGGTGATGATGGCGGAGATCTCCTCCCTGGTCACGCCATTGTTCTTCGCGTTTTGCAGATGATAGCCCAGAGAGGAATCCGTGATGCCCGAAGCCATCAGGGATACCACGGTGATGATGCACTTGGTCTTCGTGTCAAGGGCCTCAGCGTTCCATACCTCGCCGAAGAGGACATCGTCGTTCAGATGGGCGAACATCGGGGCAAACGCCCCAAGCTGATTGCGCCCGGCCGTCTGGGTGATTTTTTCTGCCATTCGGATCGTCTCCTTATTGTTTGATGTATTTCAAGTCTTTTTCCGGAAGCGCCTCATCACTTGCAAAGCGCTCCACCTTCATGCTCAGGGCATACTTTTCCCGCAGCGCAGCGATCTGTCCCATCATGGGCGAGGCGTGGTGCGCGTCTATGGCCGCCTGGTCCCGCCACTGGTCGATGAGCAGCACGGTCTCGGGATCGTCCATCGGAAAGAAATATTCATAGCGCAGATTGCCCTCTTCGCCGCGTACGGCTGCGGCAACTCCGCAGCGGACCATCTCCTCGGCAAAGCGGCGGGCTGCGCCGTGGTGACCGGTATAGTAGATATTGACAGTGATCATGGCAAGCCTCCCAGCATCGTGCGGATAAACGAATATGCCATTTCATAAGTGCTCATATAGACATAGGAGATCCCGGCCTCGCGCATGGCCTCCCGCTGCTTGTCTGTCACAACCGTATAGGGATACAGGCCGTAGACAAAGGGAAGAAACGCATACAGAAAGGCCTGCCTCCCCTCTTCCCCGAGACGGGGGACAAATTTGATGAGGCATCGGTCCAGCGCGTCTTTTGAAGCGCCGTAGGCGGTTTTGAATTCCACCAGACGCTCCATGCGGGAGTTGGCCTCCATGTCATAGAGGTTCATGCTCAACAGCTTGAGCATCAGCGGCCTGCGCTCCAGCGCGTGGGCGAGCGCGGAGGACAGCTCGTCAAGCCCCGGCGCCTCCGCCCGCGCGCAGAGCGCGTCGAGATCGGCGGCGAAAAGCTCGTACTCCCGCTGGAACAGGGCAAGGAAAATTTCTTCCTTGGTCTCAAAATAATTGTAAATCGAGGTGCGGGTGAAGGAGGTCTGCTGCCCAATCTCCTTGAGCGTGATCTCCTTGAAGCTCATGGTTTCATACAGCTTTCGGCAGGCGGCAAGAATTTCTTCCCGCCTCGCGCTTGCCAATTCCGCGGATCCTTTCGGCATCTTTCATCCCTCTCTCTGTCTCAGTTTTCCCGGATGCCTCTGTTGGAACAGGGGACTTTTACCATGGAGAGCAGCAAATGGCTGTGTGCCATGATGCCCGCCATCGCGCCGACCACGATCACAAAGAGGGATGCAGCGCAAGCTGCGCTCCCGTGTACTTCCTGCGGCGCTTCCATTCAAAAACAATGCTGACACCATGTCAGAACACAGGATACCACGGTTCTGACACCGTGTCAACACAATTTTTTCTTCCGGATGGGCAAACCGTACGCGCAGAAAGGCCGAAGAGAAGAAACCGATCCGCGCAGCGATCCTTATCTGTCAGGCTCCTGCGGGCCCTGTCCGACCGGTTGAACGGGCCCGGCTCTGACTACCGCCTTGCCGCAATTCCCCCGGCGCTCCATTCACTCCCTCGCCCCTCGAATCCCACCCTCTTTTATGCAAAAATCTCCGCCCAAGGGCGGAGTTTTTCACATATGGCGGACTTCGGTGAGATTCCCCGAGCTGCGGCGGAGGCCGGAGCCCCGGCGAGCATGTAAAAAGAGACAACTGCCCGAAGGTCTGCTTTTTGGCTGAAGAATGAGAATATGTCAAAACAAGGGGAGGCGTTAGATTTCGTAACGCCGATCCCTTTTCGCTAAGTTAAGGATTCTTAGTATTAAAAATATTAAGCACCCTTTATTAATATAAAAAAATATGCTATTTTAAATAATAGCCAAAAGAGCAAA
Source organism: uncultured Clostridia bacterium (assembly GCA_946184215.1). GTDB lineage: Bacteria > Bacillota > Clostridia > Oscillospirales > Oscillospiraceae > Limivicinus. The sequence goes on from CAMHER010000007.1 coordinate 22,199, forward strand.
TTAAACGCTTGCAAAAAAGGAAGGCGCAAAATGGAATTTACGATCACATCTAAGACTAAAGAAAAAGCCCGGAAGAGAAGGATCAGAAACGAGAGCAAATGGGTAGTGCTGAGGTTCATCTCCATAGCATCATTAGTCATATCATTAGTATCAGGTATTACAGGCATCTTTTTTGTCCCATATGAGAGGTATACGCTCGCAGGCGTTCTTGGCGTTCTGTTTTCAGTGTGCCTTGTCCTGTTTTTTGTCTGCCGGTCATTGATAACAAATATGTCATCCCATTGGATCGATGACAGGCTTAACGAGCGGATCTGGGTAGAAAACGGACGTCTCTATCAGTTTATCCAGATGAATTTCGCAGCCGGATTGAATTATCGGTCAGCAGATGAGCGGGCCAACCTGTATATCATGGATATCGATACGATCCATAATGCAAGGCATGATCCGAAGTCAGGCAGGATCGAGTTCAATGCGCTCGGCGAGGGTATCTTTTATGATGATTACCCGGCCGGCGTGATCAGGGACCGATGGGAGTTCAAGGAAGATTTTGTGGGGATTTTCTACGATTATACTGAGCCGAGCCTGTATGAATATTTGAAATCGGTTGGTGTTAAGTTTTCAGAGGAAACAATCCAGTTCAGGATCAGGGATGCCAGAATCTAAGAGGGATAATAACAATGAATCCTAACATGGCGGACAGGGTGGGATTCCCCGCCTGCGGGCGGGCCCGGGCTCGGCTCTGACAGCCCACCGGGCTGTCATTCACTCCCTCGCCCCTCGAATCCCACCCTCTTTCATGATAAAACGATCCCGGCCCAAAAGGGCCGGGATCGTTTTATGGCGGACAGGGTGGGATTCGAACCCACGAGCCTCTTGCGAGACTACCTGATT
>CAMHER010000008.1 GCA_946184215.1 uncultured Clostridia bacterium
TCTACAAATATTTCGGTTAAAATTGACACCCCCCTGGAACGCAAAGGAGAAGAAACACATGGAATATGGCCTTGCACACCTGAAAAACAAGCTCGCGCTGAAGCGGATGCGCGTTAAGACGCGGTACAGCTTCTACGAGATGAAAAACGCGACGTTTGACTTCGGCATTTCGTCCCCGCCGGATCTGCGGTACTGGAACAGCTGCGTCGGATGGTGCGCGAAGGGCGTGGACGCGCTGGCCGACCGGCTCGCCTTCCGAAAATTCAAGGAGGACGCGTTCGGGCTGGAGGAGATCCTCAACCTGAACAACCGCGACATCCTGCTTCCGTCCGCGTTTCTCGGGGCGCTGATTGCGTCCTGTTCGTTTGTCTATATTGTCGAAGACGAGACGGGCTTCCCGCGGCTCCAGGTGATCGACGCCATGAACGCGACAGGGACGATGGACGCGACCACGCAGATGCTGACGGAGGGCTATGCCGTCCTGGAGCGCGACAACGCCGACCAGCCGGTTCTGGAGGCGTATTTCACAAAAGATTTCACGGCGTGGTATTCCCGCGGCGAGCTGGTGGATCAGCGCGAAAACAAGGCGCCGTATCCGCTGCTCGTTCCTGTTGTTTACCGGCCCGATTCCGTGCGGGAGTTCGGCCGCTCGCGGATCTCCCGCGCCTGCATGAGCCTGACCGGATCGGCGCTGCGGACGATCAAGCGGTCGGAGATCGCGGCGGAGTTTTACAGTTTCCCGCAAAAGTGGGTGACCGGCCTGGACAACAGCGCGGAGGATCTGGATTCGTGGAAGGCTGCGATGAGCACCATGATGCGCTTCGACAAGAACGAGGACGGCCAGGACCATGTCAAGCTCGGCCAGTTCAGTCAGCAGAGTATGACCCCGCATGTGGAGCAGCTGCGCATGTTCGCTTCTCTGTTTGCGGGCGAGACCGGCCTCACACTGGACGATCTCGGTTTTGCCGGCGACAACCCGTCGAGCGCCGAGGCCATCAAGGCAGCGCACGAAAACCTCCGGCTTTCCGCACGGAGCGCCCAGCGCAGTTTCGGCGTCGGGATCCTGAACGCCTGCTATCTGGCGGCCTGCGTGCGCGACAACTACAAGTATCTCCGCACGCAGCTCAATATGGAGCAGCCCCAATGGTATCCGGCCTTCCCGGCCGACGTATCGACCATCGGGCTTGTGGGAGACGCCATCGGGAAGATCGAGGCGGCGTTCCCCGGCTACATGGACGCGGACAAACTGTTTGAGCTGACCGGTATTTGAGGAGGCGAGTGAATGGCAGATATTGCCCCTGCGCTGCTCTCCGACGTCAGAAAGGCGTTTGAAAGAAACGTCGAGCGGAACGTGACGCTCAGGAGAGTGAACAACCGCATCCGCGACGGTACCGCCACGACCAAGGACGCGCACCTGTTCGCGGAGGAGCTTGGCGAGGATCTCGCGCAGGCTTTCCGGGAGACGATCAAGCCCGGCGTGCTGCCTGACGACCGGATGTATTACAACATTGCGTCCCGCGTGGTCGAGCCAATGATGCTGGAGAATTTCGAGCTGTCTCAGGCCAAGGCCAGCGAGATCCAGACGCTCGTCTTCCGCGAGGCCGGGATGGGGATCAACCCCGTCAAGGCGACCTATCCGAAAGGCCGTGTGAGCGGGCTGATCGACAAGATCACCGAAGCGCAGACGCTGGAGGAGATCCTCCGCTGGCTCGATGAGCCGCTGATCAATACGACGATCTCGTTTTATGACGACTGGCTGATCTCAAACGCCGACTGGCAAAGGTCGACCGGGATGGAGCCGAAAATAAAGCGGGAGCTTGGATCTGCGGAGCTGCGGGCGAGCAGGAAGAGATCCTACTTTGTCCCCTGCCAATGGTGCCAGAGCCTGGCGGGGCAATACGACTACGGCGAACAGCCGGACGATTTTTTCCGGCGTCATGAGAGCTGCCGGTGCGTGATCACACTGGATCGCCCGGGCAGCAATCGCAGGGCCGGAGGCTGGGGGAAGATGGTCTGGCAGGCAAGCCGGGCCGTTCTCGACCAGCGAAAAGCGGCGGGACTGTGAGGTGAGCGGGGATGCGTTTAGGACGTCAATCCCCAACCCTTTCGGTCACGCTGCCTTACTCGATCACGCACGGCGGAGAGGCCGTGGCGCTGTACAGCAGCACAGGACGAACCGCGCAACAATGGCAGGAGGATATCGTCAACCACCTGCTGGCCGTCAATGAGGACGGGCTTTTTGTGCATATGAACTATGGCCTCGCTGTCCCGCGGCGAAACGGGAAGAATGAGGTCATCGTCATGCGGGAGCTGTGGGGCCTCGAGAACGGCGAACGGATGTGCCACACGGCGCACCGCACCACGACGAGCAACAGCGCTTTCCGGCGGCTTTACCAGCTGCTCCTGCTGGCCGGATACGAGGAACACAACCGCAAGAAGAAGGACATGCCGGAGCGGTCGTTTTATGCGTCGAAACAGTACGGCCTGGAGTGCATCGAGCTGACCGGAGGCGGGAGCATCTACTTCCGCACGAGGACGAACAACGGCGGCCTCGGTGAAGGCTTCGACCTGCTGGTGATCGACGAGGCACAGGAGTACACGGAGAAACAACAATCCGCGCTTGTGTACACGGTTTCCGATTCCAAGAACCCGCAGACGATCTTTACCGGCACGCCGCCCACGGCGATCTCCGCCGGCAACGTGTTCCCGAAGATGCGCAGCGAGGTGACCTGCGGGCAGATGCCTGACACCGGCTGGGCCGAGTGGGGGCTGGAGGAGCTGCCGGAGAATCCGATGGACGTTGATCTCTGGTACGAGACAAACCCGTCCCTCGGCACGATCCTGACCGAGCGCAACGTGCGGGCGGAGTTCAAGGGCGATCCAATCGACTTCGGCATTCAGCGCCTTGGCGTCTGGATCCAGTATGATCAGAAATCCGTGATCTCGCCGGCTGACTGGGACGCTGTGAAGACGGAAGCGCCAGAGTTGAAGAAAGAGCGGTATCTGGGGATCAAGTACGGTAAGGACGCGAAGAATGTCTCCATGAGTATTGCCGCCAGGACGACGGACGGGCGGATCTTTGTGGAGTGCATCGCCTGCACGCCTATCCGGGCCGGCAATTCGTGGATGTTCGACTTCTTTCATAATCCGAATCTGGCCGGCGTCGTGGTTGACGGGCAGAACGGCCAGCTTGTGCTCCAAAAGGAAATGAAAGAGCACGGCTTTTTGAAACCGAAGCTGCCGACCGTGGCCGAGGTCGTGGAGGCGTCCGCGCTATTTGAGCAGGCGCTGTTCGGGAAGACCCTGTGCCATTCCGGGCAGAAAACGCTTGCTGACGTGGTGACGCACTGCGACCGCCGAGCCATCGGGTCAAACGGCGGATTCGGTTACCGCTCTCTGGACGCCACGGTTGATATCTCCGTGATGGAGAGCATGGTGCTTGCGCACTGGATGTGCGCGACGAGTAAGGCGAAGAAAAAACAAACAGTCAGTTATTAAAGGGGCATCCGCGAGGGTGCCTTTTTGATATCCAAATTACGTGACCGACGGTAAACGGGGAGGAAAAACAAATGGCATTCAAGGCAATCGAAACACAGGAAGATCTCGACATCATCATCGAGCAGCGACTGAAGCGCGAGCGTGAGAAATACGCGGGGTTCGAAGAGGCAAAAGAAAAAGCCGGGAAATACGACGAGCTTGTCAAGCGTGACCTGGACGGCCAGATCAGAAAGCTGACCGACGATCTCAAGGCTGAGCGCGAAAAGCACAGCGGCACCGACCAGACGATTGCGGATCTTACCAAACGGGCAACGACGGCAGAGACCGGGCTTCTCAAGGTGCGAATTGCACACGAGGCCGGTCTGCCCTACGAGCTGGCAGGACGTTTGAGCGGGGACTCGGAGGACGCTCTGAGACAAGACGCGAAAACGCTCGCCGGTTTTGTCAAGCCGTCCACGGCTCCGCCGATGAGAACGACGGAGCTGGCAAACGGAAGCAACAACTCTAAGCACGCGGCGCTGGCCGCTCTGGCCGCGTCGTTCAACAATCAAAACTGAAAAGGAGAACTAAAAATGGCTACTATTACTGCCGGAACCAATTTCCCGACCGAGCTGGTCAGAGAGATGTTCAGTGCCGTCTCCGGTCACTCCGCTCTCGCCAAGCTGTCCGCATCCAAGCCCCTGCCCTTTAACGGCGAGACCGTTATGGTCTTCACCAACGCAGGCGAAGCGTCCCTTGTCGCCGAAGGTGCTGCGAAGCCCGCCGGCGACGCCGCTGTGGCCCCTGTGGTCATCCGCCCGCAGAAGTTCGTCTATCAGCAGCGCGTTTCCGACGAGTTCGTCAAGAACGCCGAGAGCCGCCTGAACTATCTGGAGGCTTTTGCCGACGGCTTCTCCCGCGTGATCGCCCGCGGCTTCGATATCGCCGCCATGCACGGCATCGACCCGGCCACCAAGGCCGACATTCTCGCCCTGGCGACCAACAACTTCGACGACCTGCTGACCGGCGGCTCCATCATCACCTACAACGCCTCCACTCCCGACGCCAACATCGAGAGCGCTGTGGCCGCGATCCAGGCCGGCGGCGGTGACGTCAGCGGCATCGCCATGTCCCCGACCTTCGCCGCTGCGATGGCGTCCCTGAAGGTCAACGGCGTGCCCCAGTTCCCGGAGTTCCGCTTCGGCCAGAATCCCGAAGCCTTCAGCGGTCTCCGCTCCGACGTCAACAGCACCGTGCCCTACACCGGCAGCGCTGTCGGCGCTCCCACCGACTACGCCCTCGTCGGTGACTTTGAGAAGGCGTTCCGCTGGGGCTACAGCGTGAATGTGCCGCTCGAGGTCATCGAGTACGGCGATCCCGACGGTGCCGGCCACGATCTGAAGCAGTACAACGAAGTGCTGCTCCGCGCCGAGGCTTACATCGGTTGGGGCATCCTCAACGCCGCTTCCTTCGCGGTCATCCGTTGATGAAATACCGGCATAAGAAAACCGGTGTAATCATTGACGTTCCCTCTGAAATGAGCGGGGTTTGGGAGGCCGTCGAGCCTCCCAAGCCTGCTCCTACGCCGAAGAAAACACCGGCGAAGAAAAAGAAGGAGTAAACCATGAGCAACTATGCAACCGTCAGCGACGTCCAGACGCTGTGGAGACCGTTGACCGCCGCCGAGCAGAGCAGGACAGAGGCGCTCATCCCGCTGATCTGCGACGCGCTGCGGCAGGCTGCACACGACGCCGGGAAGGATCTCGATGCCATGATCGAAAACTCCGCCTCGCTTGGCAGCGTTGCCAAGCTGGTGACCGTTGACGTCGTTGCACGCGTGCTGCGTCAGTCAACGGAGGGCGAGGCCATGACGCAGGAGAGCCAGAGCGCTCTCGGCTACAGCTGGAGCGGTACCTATGCCATCCCAGGCGGCGGGATCGCCAATGCCATCATGTACAACGATCTCAAGCGGCTGGGCATTTCCCGCCAGCGAGTGGGGGTGATCGAATTATGGGGCAGATCCAAGGGGCATCCGTCATCCTGTATGTAAAGACGCCGGGCGCTCCCGACGCGCTGAACAACCCGACGTACACGAAAACCCCCGTGCAGGTGGACAACGTGGTAATCGGGCAGCCGACGACGGACGACATCACCACGTCGATCAATCTATACGGCAAGCGGATCGAGTACATGCTCGGGATCCCCAAGGGCGACACGCACGACTGGGAGGACACCACCGTGGAGTTCTTCGGGCACACGTACCGCACCTTCGGCCACGAGATCGTCGGCATCGAGGCGAACGTCCCGCTTTCCTGGCACAAAAAAATCAGGGTGGAACGCTATGGCTAAAGTCAAGGTCAAGCTCAACGGCGCCGGCGTCCGCGAGCTGCTGCAAGGCGAGGCCATGCGCGGGATCATCTCGGAAAAGGCCGCGGAAGTGCAAGGAAGGGCAAACGCGGCGTCGAGCCTTAACTATGTTTTCGACGTCCAGACGGGGCGGAACAGAGTTGTCGGCCGCGTCTCCGCGGGAGATCCCCACGCCTACTACGCCAACCTGAAACGGAATATTTTGCTGAAAGCATTAAAGGGGGGAGGCTGATGATCGAAGCAACGATCATCGACTATCTCGCCGACGAGCTGTCTGTCCCCGTCTCCGGCGAGGTACCGGTTCCGACGCCGGACACCTTCGTTACGGTTGAAAAAATCGGCTCCTCGGTCGAGAACCACCTGCGGAGCGCAAGCCTGGCGATCCAGAGCTGGGCCGCTTCTGAGGCCGCAGCGGCGAGCTTGAATGAGCTTGTGCGCGACACGATGGAAGCGGCGATCTCTCAGGAAACCATCTTCCGCTCCCACTGTGAAACGGACTACAACTTCACAGACACGACGACAAAGCACCACCGGTATCAGGCGGTGTTTTCTGTCGTCTATTACGAGTAAAGGAGAAAAAAAGCTATGCCTACTGTAGCAAATGTCAGCGCCGGTAAACCGAAACTGACCGGAGCCGTTTATCGTGCCGACGCCGGCACGGCGCTCCCGACCGACGCCACGACCGCCCTGGCGGCCACGTATAAGGAGCTGGGTTTTGTCTCTGAGGACGGCGTGACCAACAACAATACGCCGGAATCCGACAACATCAAAGCCTGGGGCGGGCAGACCGTTCTCGTCGTGCAGAATGAGAAGACGGACGAGTTTACGTTTACGCTGATCGAGGCGCTGAACGAGGAAGTGCTCAAGACCGTTTACGGCGCTTCCAACGTCACTACGGCTGGCGGCCTTACCACGGTCAAGGCCACGGCCGACCCGATCCCGAACGGCGTCTACGTCATCGAGGTCGTCATGACCGGCAACAAGGCCAAGCGCATCGTGATCCCCGACGGCGCGATCACCGAGATCGGTGAGATCGTCTACAAGGATGACGAGACCGTCGGCTATGAGATCACGCTCAACTGCCTGCCGGATGCCAGCGGCGTCAATCACTACGAGTATATCGCATAAGGGAGGGCGGCATGAAAAGCGGCACCCTGAAAAACGGTTTTTCGTACCAGTATGACGAGCAGAATGCCGATGATATGACCTTCATCGAGACGCTGGCCGTCGTAATGGACGATGAGGAAAACGAGGTCGTCCGGCTGGCGGCCTCCGGGAAAGTGCTCGGTCTCCTGCTCGGCAAAAAGCAGAAGGCCGAGCTCTATAAGCACATTGCCAAGGACCACGGCGGACGCGTCCCGCTGGCCGTCATGAATGACGTGCTCGGCGAGATCATGGGCGCCGAAAAAAACTGATCACCCTCGCCCGCATGATGCAGCATGAGGACGCGCTGATCTGCGATTTCGCGGAGACGTACCACGTCCTCGACTGGAGGGCGCTGCCGGTCAAACTGGCGGCGACCCTCGCGTGCGGGTTGAGGGGAAACGCACGAAGCATGATGCTCCTGTCCGGGAACAAGGCCACGGACGAGCAACTGCTGCTGGCCGCTGTCGTGGACGCGGCAAAGGTCATCAGCTGGCAGCTCGGCGGAGACCGGAAAAACAAGCCGGAATCTATTGTGGAGAAATTGACGGAGGCCAAGAAACCCACCGTCGGTTTTGCCACGGTTCAGGAGTGGAGAGAATGGCACAAGGAACACATGGAGGGATAATATGGCAGATCTAGGGACTGCATATGTGCAGATCGTTCCCTCCGCGAAGGGGATCGCCGGGAAAATCGGCGAAGAAATCGGCGGCGATTCGGAAAAGACAGGGAAAAGCATCGGATCGAAGATCATGTCCGGTATCAAGGCGGCGGCTGCCGTGGCCGCCATCGGCAAAGTGATCGGCGATTCGATCTCAGCCGGCGCGGATCTGGAGCAGAGCATCGGCGGCATCGAGACGATGTTCAAGGAAAATGCCGATCAGGTCATCGCCTATGCGAATCAAGCCTACGCGACCGCCGGGCTGTCGGCGAACGACTATATGCAGCAGGTTACCAGCTTTTCGGCCTCGCTGCTGCAGGGCCTCGGCGGAGACACGGCGGCGGCAGGCGAGATCGCCAACATGGCCATGATCGACATGGCCGACAACGCAAACAAATTCGGCACCGACATCGAGAGCGTGCAGGCCGCTGTGCAAGGACTGGCAAAGGGCAACTTCACCATGCTGGACAACCTCAAGCTCGGCTTTGCCGGGACGAAAGAGGGCATGGTCGATCTGATCAACGCCTCCGGTATCATGGAGAACGAGATCTCCTCGCTTGACGGGATCAGCTTTGACCAGATGCTCCTCGCCATCCACGAGGTGCAGGGGCAGCTCGGCATTACCGGCACGACGGCAGCAGAGGCGGCGTCCACGTTCAGCGGCTCGCTGTCCATGCTCAAATCCTCCTGGACAAACGTCCTGGCCGCGCTGTCGACCGGGGAAAATCTCGATCAGGCGATGGAGGGCTTGACGCAATCCATGATGGCATTCGGCTCCAACGCCGTGCGGCTGTTTGGCAACATCATCAAGCAGCTCCCGCAGGTGCTGATCAACATCCTTGTGGAGATGATTCCCAATATCATCCCTTTCGCGGTGGATATGGTCAAGAGCTTCGCCACCGCGATCAAGGACAACTGGCCCGCGATCAAGGCCGCCTTTGCGACCATGTGGGAGCAGATCAAGACCGCGTTCAAGAGCATCGACTGGGCGGGGCTTGGCAAAAACATCATTGACGGCATCGTTAACGGCCTGAAGGCCGCCGGTGCGGCGCTGGTCAAATTCCTCAAGGAGCTGGCACAGAAGGCGCTCAACGGCGTCAAGGAGCTGCTGGGGATCGGTTCCCCGTCGAAGGTTTTTGCGAATGAGGTGGGACGCTGGATCCCCGCCGGCATCGCCGTCGGTATCGAGGGCAACGAGCAGCAGCTTGACAGCGCCGTGCAGAGCGCGGTCGATTCGGCTTATAGCGGGCTTGTCCTGCCGTCCCCGCTTTTCAGCGCGGTGCAGAGGGCACTCAATCCGCAGGCTGCGCAGCCCGTAGAGGTCACGGTCGTGCTGGACGGCGACGCCCGGAAACTGTTCCGCATGGTGCGGACGGAAAACACCACGCAGACGCGCAGAACGAATTACAATGCCCTGGCGGCGGCGAGGGGGTAACATGGCTTTTTTCAAGATCGGCGCGACGGATATCACGCCGTGGATTGACATCCAGGACTATGACATGCAGTCAAGCTACGTCTACAAGACATGGACGGACGCAAACGACGTTGACCATCGCGTCGTCACGCGGCAGAGGATCAGCGGCAAGTTCAAGGCCGGATTCCAAAAGGCCACCGACTTTGCCGCTTTTACGGCGCTGCTGGCCAGCGCGAGGAACGCTGACGGCTATTACAGCGTGACCGCCTATGTCAACAACACCGGCGCGGAGGAGACCTTCGACGCCTATCTGGACTGCACCGACGCCGACAAGTGGGATCTCATGAACTCCCGCCAGTGGCAGGTGCAGGAAGTGACCGTGACGGGGAGGTGATCGAATGCTGAACCTTCCCGCCGCGATTCAGGCGCTGTTCAGGCTGGACAGCGTGCGTAAAAACTTCCGCGCCCATTTCCCGAACGGGGAGCGGGCTGACATCCTGAACACGAATGTTGTTAAGGATTCGGCCAAGTTTACCGAGAGCCTGTGCAGCCAGGACGCGCTCAAGTTCGGGCTGACTGAGGCCAGCATGATCGAGTTTGAGACCGTCGGCGTGGAGAATATCAAGGGGGCCGTCATTCGGTGCAGCCTTGAGATTGAGACGACGAGCCTGACGGCCGCCCAGATCAGCGCGATCCAGGCGGGGGCATGGGACGGCGAGCTGGTTCTGACCGCGGATTCCGATCTGGGCTTCGGTTTTTACCGCGTCCCGCTCGGCCTGTTCCGGGTGGATTCCTGCCCGCGCAACCAGCAGGCCATGACGCACCGCCGGATCAAGGCGTACAGCATCGGGCCGGGGGCGGACGCTGGCAACCCATTCGAGCTGGAAAAACTCTCCCTGCTCTTGCCCGGTGGGAACAGCTACGCCCCGAATGCAAAGGCTTTTCTCTATGCCGCACTCGGCTACAACAGCGCGGATCTGATGACCGCAGGCGGCTACAGCAAGACGCTGCTGTCGCCCAGTATGCCTGGGACGATTGAGACGACCCGGAGCATGACGCTGACACTGTCTGGTGGCGCGACGCAGGTTTTTGAGGCACACTTCAAGCGGGACACCTACGCCATCAACAGCGGCGGTGCGGATCTCTATGCCGTCGACACGCAGGGCTACGACTACGCAGGCACGCCGACCGCCGTCGCCGCATGGCTGGACGGCCTCGGCGTCGATCCCGCGGCGAGCGGATTCGACAATATGGCCGCGCTGGTCAACCGATTTGTCGGCGATCTGTTCGCTCCGTGCATCGTTTACGGTTCCGGGGCATACGTGCTCGACACAGCGCACGCGCTGACGAGCAACGAGGCGATCTTGCCTTTCCGCCCCGGCGTCAGCGCCGTCATGTACCGGCCGACGCTGTTTTATCTGATGACCTTGCAACCTGGCGGCGGCGGGATCGTCACGCTCAACCGCACGCCGGGCACGCCCGCGGACTGGTATGCGCAGACGGACACGGCGGCCGCGGAGGCGCTGGACAATCTGAGCATCGCGTTCCCGGCCACGCTGGAGCAGGCACGCAGCTTCCCGTCCGGCTACTCCGGCACCTGCTGGAGCTACACCGACGCGGTGGATCTGCTGGACTACGTCAACGGCTTCCTCGAGCTGTCCGGCTCTTTCGGGCGCACGAACCGAGACGGGGAGATCGTTTTCACGCGGCTGTCCAACGCAAGCCCGGAGACCATCGGCCCAGGCGACACGGCGGAGTTTTGGTGGGAGGAAGGCGACGTGGCCCCTATCGGCAGCGTCGTCTACACCTACAAAGACAGCGACGACAAGGATCAGACCGGCACCTGCCTGATCGGCTCCGGCTCCGGGCAGTACGACATGACAGACAACGCCGTGCTGAAGGCGCTGACAAGCCCGACGGTCTCCGCCATCGAGGCGCTGCTGCTGTCCACGTTCGCGCCGGCGGCGGCCGGGATCACCTACACACCCGTGCAGCTTGATATCCGGGCGCTGCCGTGGATCGAGGCGGGAGACGCGCTGACGATCACCGCCGAGGACGGCACCACCGTGAACACCTACGCCATGCGTCATGAGATCAGCGGCATCCAGGCGCTGTTTGCCGCCATTGAGAGCAGCGGCGATATCGGTTAGGAGGAGACAGATCATGATTAAGTTTTTCGCACGGGGCCGCTGCGCCCAGGCAATGGCGGACAACTCCGTCACCACGGGCAGCGTCGGGATCTCCGTGCAGTTTTTCTTTTCCCAGGAGTGGGACGCCCTGCAGAAGATCGCCGTCTTCCGGGCGGGAGATACGGCGGTTGACGTGGCGCTGACAGGCGACGCCGCCACCGTCCCCGCTGACGTGCTGACCACGGCGGGGCTGCCGCTGATGATCGGCGTTTACGGAGCCGCTGCTGACGGCACCATCGTGATCCCGACGGTGTGGGCCAAGGCCGCCACGATCAAGGCCGGCACAGCGCCCAGCGGCGTCGATCCGGCTGAACCGACCCCGTCCTGGGTGGCCCAGGTGCAGCAGATCGCCGCCGAGGCGCTGGAAACGGCCGAGGCCGTGCAGGCGGCGGCAGAGCGAGGGGACTTTGACGGCGCGGACGGCGTCAGCCCCGCGGTAACGGTCACGACCATCACCGGCGGGCACCGCGTCACCATCACCGACGCGGAGCACCCCGGCGGCCAGAGCTTTGATGTGATGGACGGCACCGGCGGCGGAGGCTCCGGTGACGCCGAAATCTTCTGGGCCGAGTACGGAACGACAACGAGCGCGGAGATCGCTGCCGCGTATCAGGCCGGGAAAATGTGCTTCTGCAAGGTAGACACGGGCACCGTCCTGCAGCTTTTCTACCCGGCTACGGCGACCTACCATGTTTTCACCGGCGCCTACGACAGCACGATCTACATTGCGATCTGCAACAACGGCAGCTGGAGCAAGGTAACGCGCCAGTTGGCAAAGGCGAGCGATATCCCGACCGCTGCGGCTGATGTCGGCGCAATCCCCGCCCCCGCGTCCGCATCTGCCGGGCAGTTTCTGGTGTATGACGGCACAGAGTGGGTGGCAACGACGCTTGCGACATGGCAGGCCGGATCGTATTAAGGAGGTGCTGACTTATGGCAGTTGACAAACTTGTAGACAGCACGCAGCTCGACGCCGACCTGAGCTCCGTCGCCGACGCGATCCGCGCCAAATCCGGCGGCAGTCGGGATCTGAGCTTCCCGGAGGGCTTTGTCAGCGAGCTCGGCACGATCGAGACGCTGCGCTGCGTCACGCTGCGCGTCATCCCGGAGAGCGATTGTACCGCCCTCGTGCTGGACAACCCCCTCTATCCGCAGATCCCGAAGCTCGTCAGCGCCGTGCTGGACCTGGAGAGCTACGACGGGGAGACGGTGAACCTGGTGCACAGCTGCCAGTTCTGCACGGACGCGGCCTTTGAGGGCGTGATTTTCCGCGGCTATCGGCGCTATGCCGGCGCCTTTCGCTATTACAACAGCAGCGGCATCCTGCGGGAAAACGCGCACACCAGTACCGCTACGGAGAACGCGCCGGGCGTCGGTACGGGCGACAACGCCGGCAAGCTCCAGACCTACGGCCACGGGACAGCCAACAAGTACAAGGCCGGGGCGCCCTACGACGTCCGCCTGTACTACTGGGACGCCTGAGAGGGGGCGCGCGCATGCAGATCACCCTGAGCGTGCAGACGCTCCTGACCCTCGCGGCCGCGGCGGGCGCCCTGGCGGCGCTGCTGGGCTATCTGGCCAAGGGGCACCGCTGGCTGCTGCGGCTGGAGCGGCAGGAGCAGGACATGGCGGCCATCCAGGCCGAGCAGCAGCTGCTGACCTTCGGCGTGCTGGCCTGCCTCAAGGGCCTCAAGGAGCAGGGCGCAAACGGCCCTGTGAGCGAGGCAATCGACAAAATCGAAAAGCATATGAACGAGGCTGCACACAGCCAGAGTTGAAAGGAGTAAAAACATGATTCTTCCCGACAAAGTGTATGACGTGCTCAAGTGGATCGCGCTGATTGCGCTGGACGCCATCGGCGTCTGCTACAAGACCCTGGCGCTGATCTGGGGCTGGCCTTGCGGCGAAGAGGTGCTTGCCACTTGCGCGGCTCTGTCCGTCCTGATCGGCGCTCTGATCGGCGTGAGCACCGCGCAGTATTACAAAGATATTGAGCTTCCTGGAGCGCATGAAGCGATCCCTGCCCCGACTGACCCAACGATCAAAGACGAATAAGCCGAAGGAGGGAGCGCATGCTTCCAGATTTTGAGATGATCCGCCACCAATTTCCCGGCGGGCACGATATCACGATCATCCCTGTCGCGGACGTGCATCTTGGCTCGCCCGAGTGCATGGAGCAGGAGTTCATCAAATTTGTCCAGACCGTCAAAGAGACGCCAAATGTCTATCTCGTTCTCGGCGGCGACCTGATCGACAACGGCACGCGCAGCTCCGTGAGCAATCCGTTCCGTGCGACGATGCCGCCGAATCAGCAGAAGATCGAGATGGCTGAGATCCTCAAACCGGCCTCCGACCGTATCCTGTGCCTCATCCCCGGCAACCACGAAGCCCGCAGCGGGAAAGACGCAGACGACGATCCGGTTTATGACATTGCCGCAAAGCTGAATCTGGAGCACCTGTACCGTGAGAACATCGCTTTTGTGCACATTCAGCTCGGCGTCGATAAGTACAAGAGCGGAGGACGCACAAGCTCAGACAAGCGCCCCGCGTACACGCTGGTCGTTACGCACGGCTCTGGTGCCGGCGTGCTGACCGGCGGTGCCGTCAACAAGGCTGAACGCTTCGGATATGTCATTGACGGCATGGACGCACTGATCCTCGGCCACACGCATAAGCCCTTCACCACGCAGCCCGGAAAGATCCTGATCGACCCGCAGAACCACACCGTCCGCGTCAAGCCGTTCAAGGTGATCTCAATGACAAGCTGGCTAAACTACGGCGGTTATGCCGCCAGGAAAATGCTCTCGCCGACTAGCCATTGTCTGCATACGCTGACGCTGCGCGGCAACAAAAAGGAAATGGTCATCACGATGTAACCAACAAAAGAGCCGCCCAGGAGAGACAACCGTCTTTCCTGGGCTGTTTTTTATTACTATCGTTTTTCCCATTTTTCGTCACTTTCCGAGGCAAAACGCGGTAGTAAATCCGTAGTAATTTACTGTGTTTTTATCGGTTACAAGGCGGCATGAAGCGGTTACGCTATTACTACTGCCAGAAAACCGTCATGAACATTTTCAAGCGCAAACTGGCTAGAACAAAGAAAAACAGCTTGAAATCATAACGAAATCAAGCTGCTTCTCTGGTGGAGGTGGGGGGAATCGAACCCCCGTTTTAGGTGCTATCCGGCGCGGAATTAGCGGACTTTTCGCAGCTGGTAGTAATTTCGTAGTAATTCCGCATGTTCTCAATGTCCTTGTTTTTGTCCTGCTGGGCAAGTTTGGCATAGATGCGATTCACCGTCTCCATGTTCGACCAGCCGCCCACGGCCTTGAGAGTATCGGGCGACCAGCCGAGATGCTTTGCCAAACTGGCAAAGGAGCGGCGCAGATCGTGCGGCGAACACTCCGGCAGCCCGCAGGCGCGGCAAACGTCCTTGATGCGGCGCTGCATCGTGGTGGGCGCAATGGTCACAACCGGGCCGCTTGCCGGGATCAGATCTTCCAGGCGAGGGATCATGATGGGGATATCGCGGCGGGACGTGCGGTTTTTGTTGGTCTGCTTCTCAACGGGCTTGTTATCCTTCCCCTGGACGATGGCCCCGCGCACATGGATCATACCGCCGCCTACCTGATCGGCCGTAAGCTTGCGCAGTTCAGACATGCGCAGGGAGTGGAGCATCAGCAGCGCCGCCGTCTCGGCCTTGTCGCCCCTGATGGCGGCCAGAAACGTCTGTATCTGCTCATAGTCCAGAAAATCCCCGTCAGACTCCGGGACGGCCGGGAGGTTCACATCCGGCACGGGTATACCGGCAGCGCGGAAAGACGACGAAACAAGTCCCCAGGCGTTTCTGGTGGACTTTGGGGCGCGTTTGGCCCTGACCTCCTCCTGGATCATCTCCTGAAAATCAATGTCGCACACGCGCTTTTTCATGCAGCTCTTGAAGCGGTTGTTGTAGATAATCTCATACCCGCGGATCGTGGCGGGGGAGAGAACGCCGTCGTTTTTGTCGATGTAGGCCCGGAGCACCGACTCCAGCGTCCGCTTTTCCGGGTGCCGTTTGAGCTCAAGCACGCCGGTGCGCAGCGCGTCGATCCGGGCGCGGTACTCCTCCTCCGTGGCGGCCTTGACGGTCGTGCGCTGACCGTCCACCATGAGCTGACCGAGCAGGGAGCCGTCGGCCAGGACGCGGAAGGCCGGATATTTCGGCGCGGCTTTCTTCGGGCCGATTTGCTTCTCACCGCACCACGGGCAGAACAGCGCCCCCTGCGGGATCTCTTTTCGGCAGAACCGGCAGCCGTCTCTGGTCTTTTTCATGGCGTCACTCCCGGACGAGCGGGACGTGCCGATGGATCACGACGCCGTAGCCCGTCACCGTATCGTTGCCGCTTGCCATGATATCAACGTCCAGATCCTTGCGCTGACGATTGAGCGAGCGGAGATAGATGTTGCCAAAGCTGTCCGCGATGTACTGCTTGACGTACAAAAAGCCGTTGACCATGATGACCGCAAGCTCGCCGATTTGCGCACGCCGCCGGACGCAAAGCACCACTTCCCCGTCGTGCAGCTCCGGCTCCATGCTGTCACCGCTGATCCTGACGGCAAACTGCGCGGTGCTGTTCGCGTCGACCTCATACTCCTGAAAGGCCGTGGTCTCCATCGGCTCGCCGGGGCCTGCGGCGGCGGGAAACAGGGGGATGACCTTCACCTTGCGTTCTTCCTTCACGGGTTTCGCACAACGGGTGTATTCGATGTCGAGGACGGCGTCCACAAGCTCCCGGCCGTGATCGTCGAGGGCGCGGTATTTGCGCTCCAACTCGCTGACCACCGGCGTCTGCTTGCCTTTCTTCGGGTTGACGGTGGCGAAATCATCTAGAGTTTCAAACAGCGTCAACTCGTCTATTCCGGTCGCTTTTGCGATTTTTGAGACAAGGCTGACCGTCAGCTTCATGGGTTTCCCGTTGTTATTGATTCCGCTTTCCACGTTGCTCATGTGCTGCGGACTTACCCCAACAAGGGACGCCATAGCGCGGATTGATAAATCATGCTTTTCCCGGTAATCTGCAACATATTCTGCCAATGTCATGTGATCGCCTCCTGTCTACTAAAGTTTACAATAGTTACAAAAGAAAGTCAAGAGAAAAAGCGTCAACTCTAGTTGACAGCCGCTGTCTACTGTGTTATATTCTTCTTGTCTACTGGAGTAGACGGTGAAAGGGGGTGAACGGCGCTTGAACAACAGACTGAAGGAATACCGCGAATCTCGCGGCATGACACAAGAGGATCTTGCCGAAAAAACCGGGATTTCCCGTGCGACAATCAGCAGGATCGAGAACAATCGGGAGGTAAACCTCACGATGAAGACGATTGCAAAGATCGCCAGCGTCTTCGGCGTGGAACCGAGCATTATTTTCATGCTCTGAATGTCCACTTTGGTAGACACCAACATCATCAGAAAGGAGGCAAACAATGCCTGACAAATTTCAGATCCGGCGCGTCAGAGCGAAAGAGCCGAACTACAAAAGCGTGATGCTGTGGGCGGACACTTTTGAGATGCTCAAAGATATCTGCGACGAAAACGGCGTCAAGATGTGCGCTCTTGTAGACAGCATGGTGAAGTTTTGCGTTGATCGGCTGGAAGTCATCGAAGAGGGAGAATGAAGAAAGGAGGAAATCGCATGTCAACCGCAGCGAACCACCGCAAGCGCAGCCACCGCAGCGAATACCTGACGCGCTGCTACAACGGCAGCCGCCGGAGCGTGGTGAAACCGAGCGTGACGCGGCACAGCCTGTTGGACTGGATCCGGCAGATCCGCCGGGCGCGGAACCGCAGCAAGCAGGAGGCGCAGGATGCCGAAGGTTAAGTGGTGCAAGCCTGTACCGCCGCCGAACCGGCTCCGGGAGCTGTTCAACCGATACCAGAAAGCGCGGGGCCTGACCTCCGCCGACCTGTCGGCGCTGCTCCATATGCAGCCGGAAAGCGTGCGGCGCAAAAAGAGCCGCGGCGTCTGGAGCAACGAGGACATCCGCGACTGGTGCGCGGCACTCGGCATCACCGACCCGGAAGAGGTCGGCCGGGCGGTGCTCAACCTGTAAAAAAAGAGCCGCCTCCCCGTGAGCAAGACGGGAAAGCGGCACACAAATCAAAGAATCTGCCATAAGGAGTTTACCACAAATGAAGATCCTTTACAACCCCCAAATGCGCCGCTGGGAGGTCTACTCCAGCCGGAGCGTGACGCGGGCGGGCGAGCTTCAGCCGGTGTTCGTCTCGGCCAGCCTCGAAGCCTGCGAGAAGTACAGGGAGGCGGCGGTATGAAGTATCTGGCACCCTGCCTGCTGTTTCTCCCCAGAAACGAAATCCTGAGCCTGCTGGCGCTGCTGATCCTCGGCTGCGTCCTGCTGACCGACCTCATGGGCGAGGTCGTGAAGCACGGCGACAAGGAGGGATGGAAATGACCGGGCTGATTGTTGCCGTTGTGATCCTCGGCTGTCTGGTCGTGGCTCTCGGTTTCTTCGGCTTGTGCGCCACACAGCAGATCCTCGACCTGCAGGAGCAGCTCTACGACCGGGAAGAGGACGCCGCCCCTATGGAGCCGATCGAATGGGATTGGGTGAGGGGGCAGGACGAAGATGTCCGTTAAGGTCTGGCAGCCAGGGCAGCACAAAGAGACGAAGGACGAAAAGCTCTACCGGCTCCAGACGAACGCGCAGCGGATCGCCTTGCCTTACAAGGCAAAGGTCAACATGGCGAAACGCCGCATCTTCGAATGGGCTGACTTTTGCTGGGAAAATGGGAAGAACTACGCCGTCAGCGTTGGGGGCCTCGACAGCATCACCCTCCTGGCTCTCTGCCGGGAAGTGCTCCATGAGGACGTGCCGGGGATCTCTGTCTCCGTCCTGGAGGACAAGAGCATCCAGCGCGTGCACCGCGAGATGGGCGTGATCCCCGTCAAGCCGCTCAAGAGCAAAGTGCAGATCCTTCAGGAGTACGGGTTCCCCGTCGTCTCGAAGCTGGCCGCCGCGAAGATCGCCCGGCTCCAGGTGCCGGGAGACGACAGCCCTATCATCCGGGCTTACATGACCGGAGATATGGGAGCGTGGGGCGGCTTTGGACACAACGAGAAATTCAAACTGCCCGACACCTGGCTGGAGCTTTTCGGCGGCCTGTACGCCGATATGCGCCCGGATCTCAAATGCAAGGTGGCACCGTTCAAGGTGAGCGATCAATGCTGTTACTGGCTTAAAGAGCTGCCCGTTCAGCAGTATCAAGAGGAGCATCAGATCTGGCCTTTCCTCGGATTGATGCAAAGCGAAGGCGGGCGGCGTCAGTATTCCCTCCGCGCTCACGGCTGCAACTATGTGGGCGAGACCACGGCGCGAAGCTGCCCTTTTAACTACTTCACGCGGCAGGATCTGCTGCAGCTCGCTCTGGATCTGCGCGTCCATGTGCCGGAGATCTACGGCGAGATTGTGCGGGAGCCGGACGGGACGCTGCGAACCACGAAAGCGCAGCGAACAGGCTGCTCCATGTGCGGATTCGGCATCCATTTGGACGGCAGGCCGCACCACTTCGACCTGCTCCGGGAGCAGAACCCGAAAGAGTGGGAGTTTTGGATGTATCGCTGCTGCACCGACCCGGAGACCGGCGAGCAATACGGCTGGGGCCGCGTCCTGGACTGGATCGGCGTCGGCTGGGAAAACCGCCCGGACACCGACTGCGTAGGCCAGATCAGCATCGAGGATCTAGAGATGGAAACCATGCGTGTTGAATAAAGGAGACCATAAAATGACCAAATCCCCCTGCAACAGAAAATGCCCTGACCGGGCGGCGGGCTGCCATGCGGGATGCCCGCGCTACGCCGAATGGGCGGAGAAGCACGCGGCGGAGCTGGCGGCCCGGAACGCGGAAAACCCCGTCCTGAGCTACATCAAGGACGCCTCGCGCAAGATCGCGCACAGGCGGAATATCAAGGGGAGGTGAGGGCATGCCCTACGGAATCCCGGACGATCCGATGATCCGCGAGATCGAGCGCACGGGCTATCCGGCCTGGTGCCCGGACGATGAAGGCGAGGAGGACGAACCCGATGAAGATGAGCTACCCTGAACGCCTGCGGGCGTATGAGAGGGAAAAGCGGGAGCTGCTGCGCACCGCCGCGCGTCTCCCGGCTCCGGAATTTGAAAAGCGGCTGAAAGAGCTGCAAAAGAAATGGAGGATCTGACAATGATCGACAACGTAAACCATCCAGAGCACTACACCAAGGGCGGCGTCGAGTGCATCGACGCGATCCGCGCCAGCATGGACAAGGACGGCTTCGCCGCCTACTGCAAGGGCAACGCGCTGAAGTATCTATGGCGCTACAAAGACAAGGGCGGCCTGCAGGATCTGGAAAAGGCCCGCGTCTATCTGGGCTGGCTGATCGAGACCGAGCAGGAGCTGAAGGCCGAGATGGACGCCCGCGTGGCCGAGTGGCGCCGCCAGCAGGAGCTGAAGGCCGCCGCCGCGAAGGAGGGAGCCTGATGAGCAAAACCCATTGGAAGAAACTGACGAACCCGGACTACCTCGGCGCGTACAGCATCGAGGACGGGCGAGACCTGATCCTGACGGTGCGCCGCGTGGTGCAGGAGCCGGTCATGGGCGCGGACGGCAAGAAAGAGGACTGCATCGTATGCTACTGGGTCGAGCCGCAGAAGCCGATGATCCTCAACGCCACGAACTGCAAAACCATCGTCAAGCTGCTCGGCACGCCCTTCATCGAGGACTGGGCGGGCCACCGGCTACAGATCGGCACAGAGAAGGTCAAAGCCTTCGGGGACGTGGTGGACGCGCTGCGGGTGCGCAAAAAGCTCCCGGCTGCGCAGGAGCCGCCAATCCCCTGCGCGGACTGCGGGCAGGCCATCGCCCCGGCATACAACATGAGCGCCGCACAGCTCGCGGCCTACACCGAGAAGCAGTACGGCCGGAAGCTCTGCGCCGCCTGCGCCAAAAAGGCCAAAGAGGCCGGTAAGGAGAGCGCCGATGCTCAAACTGACGCCTGAGAACTACTACAGCCGGGAGGCTGACCGGGAATACTGGTCGGCCTCTCAGATCAAGACCTTCCTGGAATGCCCCGCCCGCGCCATGGCCGAGCTGAACGGGGACTACACCAGACCGGCCAGCACGGCGCTCCTCGTCGGCAGCTTTGTGGACGCCTTCTTTGAAGGCAGCCTCACGGACTTTGAGGAGGCCCACCCGGAGATCTTCA
The DNA here is from genome assembly GCA_946184215.1 of uncultured Clostridia bacterium. Lineage (GTDB taxonomy): Bacteria > Bacillota > Clostridia > Oscillospirales > Oscillospiraceae > Limivicinus. The sequence goes on from CAMHER010000008.1 coordinate 20,492, forward strand.
AGCGCGGCGGCGAACTCAAGGCCGACTTTCAAAAGGCGCTGGAGATGATCGACCGCGCCAGGCAGGACGAGCTCTTCATGGCCTATATGGACGGCGAGAAGCAGACCATCATGACCGGCGAGATCGGCGGGCTGCCCTTCAAGGGGAAGTTCGACGTGTACCGGCCGGGGGAGCGCATCGTGGATCTCAAGACGGCGCGTGACCTGCAGCCCATGTACAAGCCCGGAGAAGGGCGGCTCAGTTTCGCCGACTACTGGAACTGGCCGCTTCAAATGGCGATCTACCAGGCTCTTGAAGGCCACCGCCTGCCCTGCTATCTGGCGGTCATTACAAAAGAGGATCCGCCGGACATCGCCCTGGTCGAGATCGAGCAGGAGAAGCTTGACGCAGAGATGGACTATCTGCTGGAGAAGCTCCCCTACTTCGACGCCATCAAGCAGGGGATCGTCGAGCCGGATCGTTGCGAAAACTGCGCCTGGTGCCGCATGAGCCGCAAGCTGACGGCACCGAGGCCGCTTGAATCTTTTATCGAGATCGGAGGAAACAATGAATAACTGTGTATTTGCGGGCCGCCTGACCCGCGACCCGGAGCTGAAGACCGCAAACAGCGGCACCGAGCTGTGCAACTTCACAATCGCCGTGGATCGCCGCCGGAAAGGACAGAACGGCGAGAAAGAGGCCGACTTTTTGGACTGCACCGCATGGGGCAAGACCGGCGTTTTCGTCAACACCTACTTCAAAAAGGGCGACGGCGTGACCGTCTCCGGGCGGATGGAATCCGACAAGTGGACAGACCGGGACGGCAACAAGCGCATCTCCTGGAAGTGCCAGATCGACACGGTGGAGTTTCCGCTCGGACGGACGGGCGGAGGCGATCAGGGCCAGAGCTACCACCGCGCCGCAAACGGTGCGCTTGACGTCGCCCCGCCCACGATGCAGGAGCTGCCGGACGGGGAAGAAGGTGACCTGCCGTTTTGATTGTCCAGATCGACACCCGCGAGAAACAGCGGGCCATCAAGCAGATCGTGGCCGAGTTTGACCGCCGCGGCGTGAAGCACGTCTCCAGCAAGCTCCTTGTCGGCGACTACATGAGCCTAGAAAATCCGAAGCTCATTATCGACCGCAAGCAGAACCTGCTGGAGCTATGCGGAAACGTCTGCCAGGATCTGCCGCGCTTCCGGCGTGAGCTGGCCCTGGCGCAGGACTGCGGAATCCAGATGGTGATCCTCTGCGAGCACGGTGGAACCGTCAGAAGCCTTGAGGACGTGCTGAACTGGAAGAACCCCCGCCTGAAGGAATCGCCCATGGCGGTCAGCGGGGCACGGCTCTGGCGCATCCTGACGGCGCTTGGCAAAACATACGGCGTCCGCTTCGCCTTCTGCTCGAAGCGTGAGACGGGTGCGCGGATCCTGGATATCCTCGACCATGGCGCGGGAGATCTTTGACGCCATCGCCGCCGTGCGGGAGATGGTGAGCATGGAGGAGGCGGCGGAACGCTACGGGCTGCGCTTCAACCGTTCCGGTTTCGCCGTCTGCCCCTTCCACAACGAAAAGACCGCCTCCTTCAAGATTCACGACGGGCGCGGCCATTGCTTCGGATGCGGCTGGCACGGGGACGTGATCGACTTCGCACAGGGCGTCCTGCACACGGACAGAGACGGGGCGCTCCGGGCGCTTGTGGGGGACTTCGGCCTGCCGATCCCCCTTGACCGCGGCCTGTCCATCCGGGAACGGCAGGAGCTGTATGCGCGTTCCGCCCGCCTGCGGGCAAAGCGTGAGCGCGAGGCCGCAGAGCAGCAGGCAGCAGACGACCGCCGACACGCCGCGCTCGATCTTTTCATCCTCTACGACACCTGGGCGCGGCAGTACGCGCCGAAGAGCCAGGATGAAGAGATCGACCCGCGCTATGCCGAAGCCTGCCGCTGGCTGGAGACGGCCCGATACAATTCAACGGAAAGAGGGTGAATGCCCTGATTGTTTACGATTCAAGCGAGCTGACGTCGGACGCCATCGCGCGAATGACCGTTGGCGAGCTTGTGGAGAACGCGGCGCTTGTTTTCGAGATCGGCGAGGGCAGCACCCGCGCCACGACGCAGGCGCTCATGGAGGCGCGGGCGATGAGCCTTGGCGCGTCAACCCTGCTGCACCGTCTTTTTTCAAAGTACAGCGCCGAGCTGAAAAAGACCGGCAAGCTGAAGACCCTGCTGGTGGCCGGTTGTC
>CAMHER010000009.1 GCA_946184215.1 uncultured Clostridia bacterium
GGGACTATTATATCGGCGACGACATGAAGCTGCGCCAGGTGATGATCAACATTCTCGGCAACGCGGTCAAATTCACTCCGGAGGGCGGCGCGGTCTCCTGCGCGATCGAAACGGCCGCGCAGTTTGACGGCAAGACCACCCTGCGCTTTACCTTCCGGGATACCGGCATCGGCATGAGCAAAGAATACCTGCCAAAACTCTTTGACGCGTTTACACAGGAGGATTCTTCCGCCACCAGCAAGTTCGGCAGCACAGGTCTGGGCATGCCCATCACAAAAAACATCGTCGAGATGATGAACGGCAACATAGAGGTGGAAAGCGAAAAAGGGAAAGGAACGACCTTCACCGTCACGGTGACCCTGCTGGATTCAGACCGGGTATCTGCGATCGGGGAAGACAACATGGTGCATCCGGACGACATGTGCGTACTGGTGATCGATGACGATCCCGTCGCCTGCGAGCATGCGCAGATCGTTCTCGGCCAGGTCGGGATCCGCTGCGAGAAGGCGCTGTCCGGCTTTGACGGCATTGAGATGGTAAAGCTTCGTCATGCCCGGCGGGAGCCCTATAACCTGATTCTGGTGGACTGGCGGATGCCCGAACTGGATGGCGTGGAAACGACAAGGCAGATCCGGAAGATCGTCGGATATGAGACGCCGATCATCATCCTGACCTCCTACAGCTGGGAGGATATTGCCGAGGAGGCTACGGAAGCGGGCGTGGATACGTTTGTTGCCAAGCCGCTGTTCGCCGGGATGGTAATGGAGGAGTTCCGGGAGGCCTTCAAGAAAAAGAACGTTCGCCTGGAACGTGAAACAGCAGACCTGAAGGGGCGCCGGGTGCTGCTGGCGGAGGACATGGCGGTAAACGCGGAGATCATGATGATGGTGCTCTCCATGCGCGAAATCGAGGTGGAGCACGCAGAAAACGGCCGAATTGCCGTCGAACTGTTCGCGGGTCACGCGCCCGGGTATTTTGACGCCATCTTGATGGATATGCGCATGCCGGAGATGGACGGGCTGGAGGCGACCCGAACCATTCGTGCGATGGACAGGGAGGATGCGAAGACCATCCCGATCATCGCCCTGACAGCCAACGCCTTTGACGAGGACGTTCAGCGCAGCATGCAGGCGGGGCTGAACGCCCACCTGTCCAAGCCTGTGGAGCCGGAGGCTTTGTTCAGAACGCTGGAGAGTCTGATCTGAGCCGGACACAGATCATGATGCATCGCCGCTCAGGTGCATGATCGGTCCGATAACTTCCTGACCGCCGGGAAAAGATCCCGAAAAAGCGGGATTTGCGTTTTACCGTAACCGTACTGCGAAAGAGGAACAGACAGGGAAAGGAGAGGGAGCACCATGAAAAACAAGGATCGCACAGTAGAAGCGGAGCACATCGGCCGGCAGGGCCCGCCGAAACGATACGCGCTGTATTTTGCCGTGCTGCTGCTCGTGATCGTGCTGGTGGATATTCTGGACAATCTGGCCACGAATATCGGCGCCAACATCACCTCCAGCTTCATCACCGAGTTTTTCGTAAACGGAAAGGTATTCGGCAAGAGCTATGCCTACGAGGAAGGCCTGGCGCTGCACAACACGATCAGTCTGATCGGCTATGTGATCGCGCTTCTGGCCCCGTTTTACAAGTCCCTGGCGGATAAGATCGGGCGCAAGCCGCTCTTTGTGCTCTCGTCTCTGGGCATGTCGGCCGGCCTTCTGGTCATTTTCGCGTGCCGGAGCTACCTGAGCTTTCTGATCGGCAGCTTTATGCTCTCCTTCTTTATCGGCAGCGACATTCAGATCCTCTATGTCCTGGAGGAGGCGCCGAAGGACAAGCGCGCCACGGTTTACAGTCTGCTCAAGGGTATCGGCGGGCTCTCCGCGGTGGCCATTCCCGCCATGCGGGCCACGCTGATGCACAACGATCCCACGCGCTGGCGCAGCGTCTATCTGCTGCCGGGTCTGTACGGCCTGGCGGTCACGGTGCTGATCGTGCTGCTGGCAAAGGAGACGCGGGTCTACCAGGAAAACCGGCTGGCAAAGCGCCGACAGGAAGGAACGGACCGACAGGACGCGGCGGGGGAGAAGAAGGCTGCGCCCGCCGGGAAGACGGGGGTCGTTACCGCCGTCAAATACATTTTCCGGCACAGGGATCTGCGCACGCTGATCCTGATCAAGATGCTCTTCGACGCGGCCATCGTCGCCATGACGAACTACGAGTCCATCATGTACCGTGCCAACATGAGCACCGAGGCCATCACCACGGCGGAGTTCTATTATCCCTTCCTTTACTGCGGCGCGGTGATCATCTCCGGCTTCCTCGCAGACCGCATCGGCCGGAAAAAGACGGTCCTGATCTTCGGCCTGATCTGTGCGGCCTCCTTCGCCCTGTTTGTCCTCAGCGCAAACGCGCTGTGGAGTCCAGCGCTGGTCGGCATCTGCTACGGGCTGTACCTGGGCGGCTACTGGATCGGGAGAGATTATATGGAGATCATCTCCACGGAAATGGTGCCGACACATATTCGCGCCTCCATCATGGGCGCCGAGGGGCTTCTGGTCTATATCGGGATGGGCGTCGGCTTTGCTTTCGTCAATATCGGGATCCTGTTCCTGCCGCTGTGGCTGGTCTGCAGCGTCTTCGCCCTGCCCTGCATCCTGGTTTCCGTTCTCCTGCTCAGAGGAAAGGTGAGGGAGACCGCCGGCGTGGACTATGAGGCGATCGCGGAGGACGGCGTATGAAGATCGCGGTCGTCGGCGCGGGACTGGGCGGACTGAGCTTTGGCGCCTGCGCGGCGCGCGACGGGCACGAGGTGATCCTGATCGACAAAAACGACGAGCCCGGCGGCGTGATGGCACTGGCAAGGGAAGGAGGCTTCTCCTTTGAACAGGGCCCGCTGATCCTCACGGATTTAAGGGAGGATGAAGCGGTCGGCGGCTTTCTCGCCTCCCTTGGGATCCATCTGGAGACGGTGCGGGACGACCGCGGCCTGAGCACGCCGGACTTTGATCTCATTCCCCCGGAGGAATACGAGGGCCCCGACTGGCGGAAAAGACGCCTGGAAGAGCTCTTTCCCGCCGAGAAGAAGGGCATCCGGGAATATTATCGCTTTTATGACGCGCTCATGGAGATCCGCTTCCTGTCGGGGGAGAAAAAAGGGCTGCTCAATCAGCTGCGGCTGCTCCGCGCCTTCCTTACGGTCAAACCCTACGAGAACATGACCTGCCGCCGCTTTACCGAAAAGCTCTTCTCCGATGAGAAACTGCGGCTGGTCTTCAATGGCATTCTGGCGGATTTCTGCGCGGATGCCGATGAGGTGCAGTGCTTCACCCTGCCCTTTGTCAACACCGAGACGGCCTTCGACAAGCGCATCCCGACGGAGAAAAAGGGAAAGCTGTATTATCCCTCCTACCGCTACATCGTCGGCGGCTGTCAAAAGCTGCCGGAGGCGCTGTGCGCTTACATCCTGGAGCATAACGGTCGGTTCCTTTCCCGCACCGTTGCGGAGAAGGTCCTGGTGGAAGCCGGCCGCGCCGTCGGCGTCCGTCTGGAGGACGGGCGGGAGATCAGGGCCGACATGGTCGTGGGCTGCGGCAGCGCGCGGGACTTTTTTACCGAACTGGTGGGGGAGGAATATCTCGACGGGAATTACCGCAGGATCCTGCGGGACTTCCGGCCGATGGAGGCGGTTTTCATGCTGCACCTGGGCGTGGATTTCGATCCCTCGGCTTTTCAGAAGCAGAGCCTCTGTTATTACTACGGCAGCTACGATCTCCACGGGGCGGTGGAAAAGCTGCGCAGCGGCGTGTACCACCGCGGCTCCGACGGCTATCTCATCTATTTTCCGGATCGCCATGCGCCCGCCTTCGCCCCGCCGGGCTGCCACTGCGTGACCATCTATACCGTCTGCCCGGATCGCCTGCGGGAAGGGGACTGGGAGAGCCGAAAGGAGCTTTTCGCCGACGAGCTGATCCGTCTGGCGGAGGAGCATCTCCCCGGCCTGTCGGAGCATATCGTAGCAAAGAAGATCGTCACGGCGGAGGATTACCGGCGGCTGACGCATATGAAAAAGTCCTCCTTCGGCGGCGCGGTGCCCATCTGGAAGCAGCGCAATCCGCCCTACCTGACGCCGGTGAAGGATCTGATCTTTGTCGGAGCCCAGAGCGAGAGCGGCGGCGGGGTGCCGATCGTACTGCTCGGCGCGGTCGAGGCGTATGAAAAAGCAATCCGGGCAAACCGGGCGGAGGGAAAAGGCCCCGCCGCCGGCCCCGTTTGAAAGGCGACAGATTACAGAGAAAAACCCTTTATGGGATGATTCTAAAACACGCTGCCCTGCAGCGGGATGGACGATCAAATGAAAGCAACCTTCCACCTTCCGGGTCTGTTTGAATTTTACGAATTCTACCGCGTTTTTCTGCCCCTGTTTTATAGCCGCCGCGGATTTTTTTACGACTTCTGCGAGATCGGCTCGATCTACGGCGCGCCTGCCGGCTGCCCCTGGGACGGCGGCCGTGCCGGCTTTGGGGAGAACCGGGCGGAGGACGCGGCGGAGCTGATGCGTCAGTACGGCATTTCCGCACGCCTCACCTTCAGCAATTCCCTTCTCCGGGAGGAGCATCTCTCCGACGGCGCATGCAACGCCCTCTGCGCCCTGTTCGAGAAAAGCGGAACAGTCCCAAACGGCGTGATCCTCACATCGGACCTGCTGCTTGCCTATCTGCAGGAGCACTATCCCGGCTTTTATTTTGTCTCGTCCACCACAAAGGTGCTGCGGGATTTCAAGCAGCTCGAGAAGGAACTGAGCCGCGGGGAATTTCGCTTCGTGGTGCCGGATTTTCGGCTGAACAAGGCCTTTGACCGCTTGGACACGCTGCCGGAGGATCAGAAGAAAAAGCTGGAATTCCTGTGCAACGAGTGCTGCTGGTATGACTGCCCGGACCGGAAGGCCTGTTATGAGAACGTCAGCCGCAAAAACCTGGGCGAGGACTGTCCGGACCACGTCTGCGTCTCGCCGCAGGCCGGCAGAGGCTACCGCTTTTCCGACGCGATGAAAAACCCCGCCTTCATCGGCCAGAGCGACATTCAAAACACCTACCTGCCCCGCGGCTTTTCCCAGTTCAAAATCGAGGGGCGCAGTCTTGGCAGCGCCGTCATCCTGGAATTTCTGCTGTACTATCTGACAAAGCCGGAATACCGGCTGAAGGTGCGGGAGGAGATCTATCTCGACAGCACGCTGGATCTGTTCTAGCCCCCGGGACGGATGAACAGCCGCCGCGCCCCGGCCTGCTTTCGTACGGCGGGGCGCTTTCTTGACAGCGCCGCGATGGGTTCGGTATAATCAAAACAATAAAAAACGGCCTTCCGCAGGCTGGCAGAGAAGGAGAGAGGCGCTGTGACGATCGATGAAAAAATCAGCCGCAAAAACGTGAAATCGCCCCCGGGATGGCTGTACTGGATCCTCATGAAGGTGACGGGGATCCTCAACCGTCTGAGCAACACGCATTTTACCTATCGCGCCTGCCCGGCGAAGGAGAAGGGCTCCATCGTCATGATCGCCAACCACGCCTCCCGTGTGGACTATCAGTTCACAGCGCCTCCCTGCTATCCGAAAAAGCTGAACTATGTGGTGGGCTATAACGAATTTTTCCGTTTTCCCACCAATCTGCTCCTGCCGACCATGCAGGTGATCCCCAAGAAAAACTTCACGCCTGACGCCCACGCGCTGCGTCAGATCCTGCGGGTGATCGCAGACGGCGGCAATATCTGCCTGATGCCCGAGGGGATGAGCTCCATCACCGGCATGTCGCAGCCCGTCATCCCCGGCGGCGCCAAGCTGCTGAAAAAGCTGGGCGTGCCGGTGTACTATTCCAAGATCTCCGGCGGATATCTGACCTATACCAAGCACTGCCTGGATGAGCGCAGGGGCCGCATCGACGTGGTGGTCGATCAGATGTTCACGGCCCAGCAGCTCCGGGAGCTGAGCGTGGAGGAGATCGAGGATACCATGAACCGTCTGCTGGCCCATGACGATTACATATGGAACCGCAGGGCGCAGGTACGCTTTGACGGCAAGGGGCAGATGGCGAAAAAGCTTGACACGCTGCTGTATCTCTGCCCGAAGTGCGGCGCGACATATGAGATGGACTGCGATGGCAATACGATGATCTGCCGGAAATGCGGCAACCGCGTGGAACTGGACGAGACCTATCAGCTCCATGCCGCTCCGGGCAGCGCCTGCCCCGAGCTGGTGACCGACTGGACGATTCTCGAGCGGGAGCGTGCCGCCGAGGAGGTCCGCAAGCCGGACTTCTGCCACAGCGGCCACGTCCGCGTGGGCGTCCTGCCGGAGCACAGGGCGCTGAAGGGCGATGCGACTTCGATCATCCGCGGCGAGGGTACGCTGACGCTGGATCACGGCGGCCTTCACTTTGACGGCGTGCTGGAAGACGCGCCTTTTTGCTTTACCATTGCCAGCGCCCAGCTCCCGACTTACGGCATGTGCACGGATATCAGCCGTTTCTACACCTTTGTGGACGGCCGCTTCCTGGAATTCTATCCCGACGCGGGCGATGTTCTGCTCTGGGATCATCTGACCGAGGAGCTGCACCGCTTCCAGGGCGGTAAATGGCAGAATACCCCCTATCGGCACCGGGAGGACTGAGCCCTTCCCGGAAACAACGCAGAGGAGAAAAGAGAAATGGATCTCACCGGCAGCCTGACGTGGACAAGACAGCCAAGGCGTTTTTGCCTTGAGGCGGACCGCGTCAGCATCACCACCGATCCCCACACGGATCTCTGGCAGCGCACCTACTACCATTTCCGCAACGACAACGCGCCGCTGCTGCAGATGGAGACGGAGGAGAGATATTTCTCCTTCGTGGTGAAAACCGATTTCAGCGAAAGTCATCACCGTTTTGACCAGTGCGGCATCGTGATGTATCTGGATGCGGACAACTGGCTGAAGGCCTCGGTGGAGTATGAAAACGAACGCTTTGGACACCTGGGCTCCGTTGTGACCAACCACGGCTATTCCGACTGGGCCACCACAGCGATCCCGGCAGATGTCAAAACCATGTGGTATCGCCTTTCCCGCCGGGAGGACGACTATTGTGTCGAATGCTCCCCTGACGGCGTGAGCTTCACACAGATGCGCGTCTGCCACATATGGGAGGGCGCGGGCGCGATCCGCTTTGGCGTCTACGCCTGCAGCCCGGAGGATTCCAGCTTCACGGCGGTGTTTACGCACTTCGCCGTCACCGAATGTGCCTGGAAGGCCCATGACGGACAGCAGCCGGAGGAATAAGCCCCGCCGCGCCGGACGCGCGGCACGAATAAGAAGATCAACAACAAGAGCAGCATACAGAGAGGAGAAGCAAAATGGGCGTTTTTTCAAAGATCCATCGTTTTCGTGAGGCCGGGGAATCAGCCAACGTCAACAACGTGGAGCGCTTCGGCCAGCCGCAGCGTTCCCTGTTCACCGCCTCCAAGGTCATGACCCTGCACCGCAGGATCGAGATCACAGATGCGGCGGAAAACGTTCTCTACCGCAGCGAGACGAAGTTTCCCTCGCTGCATGACAAAACGGATATTACCGACGCCGCCGGCAACTTTGTGGCACATGTGGAAAGAAAATTTTTCACCCTCCACGAGCGCCATTTCATCACCATGGCGAACGGCACGGCCTTTGAGCTGTCCAACGAGCTGTTCCATCTGATCAAGGACGTCTCCAACATCGAGGGTCTGGGCTGGCAGCTGCAGGGAAACATTCTGGGGCTGAACTTCGAGCTTTACGACGCCGAAGGCGGGATCATTGCCGTCTTTGCCCAGAAGATGTTCTCTCTGCACGATAAGTACTGCGTGGATCTTTACCGGCCGGAATATGAAAAAGAGGTGGTGGCGATCCTCGTCACGCTGCAGCACATGATCAAGGACCGGGAGAACGCCGCGGCTTCCTCTTCCTCCTCTTCCTCATCCGGCGATTGAGCGGTGTGCAGCATACACAAAAGCGCAATGATGCACAAAAAGCGGTCCGGAAGCGTTTGACGTTTCCGGACCGCTTTTTTCGTGGTATCCTTGTTTTCCCGCGGACGATCTGATATGATATAGCAATCCCGAGCCGGGCACGGAAGCCCGGGAGAGAAAGAAAAAGGGGACTTGCTATGGAACTGTATCACGGCAGCATCGTCTACTCCCCAAGCGCGGAAAAGCTGGCGGAGCATACCGACAGCTATCTCGCGGTGGAGGGCGGTGTCGTAGAGGGCATCTATCCGACCGTGCCGGAGTCTCTGCGCGGCGCGCCGATCACGGAGCTGGGGCAAAACGTGCTGATCCCGGCCTTTTCGGATCTCCATGTCCACGCGCCGCAGTATCCCCAGCGCGGCCTCGCCATGGACGAGCTGCTGCCCGACTGGCTGGCGCACCACACCTTCCCGCTGGAGGCGCGCTTTGCCGAGATGGACTTTGCCCGTGCGGTCTACGACGCCTTTGTCGACGATCTGATCGCCCACGGCACGCTTCACGCCGTCGTCTTCGGCACGATCCACCCCGCCTCCACCGGCTATCTGCTCTCCCGCCTGGAGAGCCTGGGGCTGGACGCTTACGTGGGCAAGGTCAATATGGATACCGCCAGCCCCGACGAGCTGCGGGAGACCACGGAGGGGAGCCTGCGGGAGACGGCGCGTTTTCTGGAACAATACGGCGCCAATCGCCATGCCAGGCCGATCCTGACGCCGCGCTTTGCCCCCACCTGCAGCCGTGAGCTGCTTTTCGGCCTCGGCAGGCTCGGCGCGAAATACGGCGTCGGGCTGCAGACCCACCTGGTGGAGTCCCGCTGGGAGGCCGCGGAGGCCCGCCGCCTGTTCCCGGACTGCTCCTGCGACACGCAGATCTACGAACGCGCGGGCCTTCTGGACAATGGGCCCGTTGTGGGCGCCCACTTCATCTTCCCCTCGCCGGGGGATATCCGCATCCTGAAAAAGCACGGCGGCTGGGCCGTCCAGTGCCCGGACGCCACCATCAGCGTGATCGCCGGGATCATGTCGGCCGGCGCGCTGGCGGATGCGGGCGTAAAGCTCGCCCTGGGCAGCGACCTGGCTGCCGGCCACAGCGCCGCTGTCTATACTCAGGCCGGGCGGGCCGTACAGCTTGGCAAGCTCAAGGCTTTTTACGAGCCTGAGGGCAACCGGGCGATCTCCTTCGCCCAGGCCTTCCATATGGCGACCAAGCAGGGCGGCGCCCTGTTCGGCAAGGTCGGCAGCTTTGAGCCGGGCTATCGCTTCGACGCGCTTGCGATCGGCGGCGTGGCAGACGCTTTCCAGCCCCTCACGCCGGCGCAGACGGTCGAGCGCTTCTGCTATGCCGGGGAGACGAAACATATCCGCGCACGTTATCTGGCCGGGAAGAAGCTCGGCGAAAAAGGAGGAGAAACCATATGAAAAAAAGCATCATCACCCTGCTGAGCGTTGTACTGCTCTTCGCGCTTGCGGGGTGCGGCAACACCGCCGCGCCCGCCGGGGCGGAAGAAAAGACGCCGCAGACCGCAGCGCAGACGCAGACCACATCGCAGACTGCCGCGGCCGTTCGCCATGCGGAGATCACGGTGCGGGACTACGGCACCATCAAGCTGGAGCTGGACGCCGCCGCAGCGCCGATCACGGTAGAAAACTTTGCCAAGCTGGTCGAATCCGGCTTTTATGACGGCCTGACCTTCCACCGTATCATGGACGGCTTCATGATCCAGGGCGGCGATCCGCTGGGCAACGGCACAGGCGGCTCGTCCGAGCATATCAAGGGCGAGTTTGCCGCCAACGGCGTGGACAATCCCATCAGCCACGTCAAGGGTGTGATCTCCATGGCGCGCTCTTCCGAGCCGGACAGTGCCAGCTCCCAGTTTTTCATCACCGTCGCGGACGCGACCTTCCTGGACGGCTCCTATGCCGCCTTCGGCCGCGTGAGCGAGGGGATGGAGATCGTCGAGCAGATCGCCCGTGACGCCAGGCCCGTGGACAACAACGGCACGATCCCTTACGACGAGCAGCCTGTGATCGAGAGCATCGTCATGACGGACTGAGGCTTGTCTCGGACGCAGGAGACACCGAAAAACGACCCCGTCCGACCGCCGGACAGGCAAAACAAAAAAGGGGATGTGAAAAAGTTTCTTTTTCACATCCCTTTTTTATGCTTTTCGCCGCTCAGCGGCAGCAGTGCCCCTTCGGCGCTGCGGGCATCTCCCCGCCCTTGAGATACGCCTCGATCACACGGTGGTGCACGCCCAGAAAATAGCCCGTGCCCAGCAGCATCGCGCCGCAGCAGACGCCGACGACAACGCGCCTGACGGTTTTTCTGATCTTCTTTTTCAGCTTTTTCTTCTCATGCTCCGCCGCGATCTGGGCAAGCGGTGCCTTCTTTTTCTTGTCTTTTCTGCTCATAACGGCTCCTCCTTCTGTTATGCTTCTTTGCCATTATATCGCGCTTCCTGGCTCCTGACAAGTGTTCGCCCCCAAAGAGACCGCCTTCGCGCTGGAAAATGCGGCAGCGCTGTGCTATACTGTTCCGGACGCTTAAAAACGCAAAGGAGACACACATGGATAAGATCACAGCCTCTCTGGCCCGGGAACTGGGACAGAAGGAAGAATATGTGGAAAACGTCGTCCGCCTGCTGGACGAGGGCAACACCATCCCCTTCATCGCGCGCTACCGCAAGGAGATGCACGGCGCGATGGATGACACCGCTCTGCGCACGCTCGAGACGAGGCTTCAGTATCTGCGCGGCCTGCAGGAGCGGCGCGAAACCGTCCTCGCCGCGATCGGGGAGCAGGGCAGGCTGACGGAGGAGCTGTCCGCCGCTATCGACTCTGCCGCAACGCTTGCGGAGCTGGAGGATCTCTACCGCCCTTATAAGCCCAAGCGCCGCACCCGGGCGAGCATGGCCAAAGAAAAGGGGCTGGGGCCTCTGGCCGAGCTGCTTTTCGCTCAGGGGCGGGACTGCCCCGAGCCCATGGAGGAGGCGGCGAACTATATCGACGCGGAAAAGGGCGTCTCCACGGCGGAGGAGGCCCTGGCAGGCGCAAGTGACATTATTGCCGAGACCATCTCCGACGACGCCGCGCTGCGCAGGCGCCTGCGCGAGCTGATCCGCCGCAGCGGTGTGCTGCGGTCGCAGAACGCAAAGGAGGAGGACTCGGTCTACCGGCTGTACTATGATTTCAGCCAGAACGTTTCCCGACTTCAGGGCCACCAGGTGCTGGCTCTCAACCGCGGCGAGAAGGAGGGCTTCCTGAAGGTCTCTCTGGAGCTTGACCGGGACATGGCCCTGCAGACGCTCCGGCGCGCCGTCGTGGTACCGGGCAGCCGCGCCATGGCTTTTGTCCGCGCCGCGGCGGAGGACGCCTATGACCGGCTCCTCTTCCCCTCGCTGGAGCGGGAGTGCCGCGCGGATCTGACCGAAAAGGCCTGCGAGGGCGCCATCGGTCAGTTTGCCGCGAACCTGCGTCCGCTGCTGCTGCAGCCGCCGGTCAAGGGCAAGGTCACGATGGGTCTCGACCCCGGCTATCGCATGGGCTGCAAGGTGGCGGTGGTGGACGCCACGGGCAAGGTGCTCGACACCGCCGTAGTCTATCCCACCTACGGCGAGCGGCAGAAGAAGGAGGCCATCGCCGCCCTCGCCGCCCTGGTGCGCCGGCACGGCGTGGAGCACATCGCCATCGGCAACGGCACCGCCAGCCGCGAGACCGAGCAGATGGCCGTCGAGCTGATCCGCCAGGAGAACGAGCGCGGCGCGCACCTGAGCTATATGATCGTCTCCGAGGCGGGGGCTTCGGTTTACTCGGCCAGCAAGCTGGGCGCCGAGGAGTTCCCGCAGTATGACGTCAATTTGCGCTCCGCGGTCTCCATCGCGCGGCGGCTGCAGGATCCGCTTGCCGAGCTGGTAAAGATCGAGCCCAAGGCCATCGGCGTGGGCCAGTATCAGCACGACATGCCGGAAAAGGAGCTTTCCGCCGCGCTGGACCGCGTGGTGGAGGATTGCGTCAACGCCGTGGGCGTGGATCTGAACACGGCATCGCCCTCGCTGCTGCGCCGCGTCTCCGGCCTCGGCGCGGCAACGGCGCAGAACATTGTGCGCTGGCGTGAAGAGAACGGCGCCTTCCGGGCAAGGGGGGAACTGAAAAAGGTCCCCAAGCTGGGCCCCAAGGCCTTTGAGCAGTGCGCGGGCTTCCTGCGCGTGCCGGAGAGCGAAGAGGTACTGGACAACACCGCCGTCCACCCCGAGAGCTACCGGGCGGCGAAAAAGCTCCTGAAGCTCACCGGCTTCACGGAGGAGGACGTGAAGGCGGGCCGCCTTGCCTCCCTTCCGGATAAACTGAAGGCCTACGGCCGCGACAAGGCGGCGGAGGAGTTGGGCCTGGGTCTGCCCACGCTGGAGGACATCGTCTCCGAGCTTCTCAAGCCCGGCCGCGATATCCGCGACGAGCTGCCCAAACCCCTTCTGCGCACCGACGTGCTCTCTGTGGCGGATCTCAAGCCCGGCATGAGGCTGACGGGCACGGTGCGCAACGTCATCGACTTCGGCGCCTTTGTGGACATCGGCGTGCATCAGGACGGCCTGGTCCACATCTCCGAGATCTCGGAGAGCTTTATCCGCCATCCCTCCCAGGCGCTCCGCGTGGGCGACGTGGTGGATGTGGTGGTGCTGGAGGTGGATGAAAAGAAGGGCCGCATCGGCCTGTCCATCAAACAGGCGGCGATAAAATAAGAAACCGTACCCGCCCCTGCCCCCGTCCTTGACAGACGGGGCCCGGCGGGTTATGCTGACGGAAGAGAAAACCAAAAGATACCAGATAAGGGGGAGCGCGATATGACTTCTTTTTCCTTTGACGCGGCCGTGCGTGATCCGGCCGTTTTTGCCGACGGGCGCCTGCCGGCCCACTCCGACCATGTGACCTATGCCTCCGCCGCGGAGCTTGCCGCTCAGGAGAGCAGCCTGCGCCTCAGCCTGGACGGATTGTGGAAATTCCACTATGCCGCCAACCCCTCCGCCGCGCCGGAGGGCTTTTGGGAGCGCGGTTATGACCTCTCCGGCTGGGAGGAGATCCGCGTGCCCGCCCATATCCAGATGGAGGGCTATGACCGCCCGGCCTACATCAACACCCAGTATCCCTGGGATGCCGACGAGCTTTTGCGCCCGGGCGAGGTGCCCACGCTCTTCAACCCGGTGGCGGACTATGTGCGCGAGTTCACACTGCCCGAGCGCTTTTCCGCCGGCGAGATCGAGATCTCCTTCCAGGGGGTCGAAAGCGGCTTCGCCCTGTGGCTCAACGGCCGGTATATCGGCTACAGCGAGGACAGCTTCACCCCGTCGGATTTCTCCCTGACGGACGCGCTCGTCCCGGGCGTTAACCGCCTGGCTGTGCGCGTGTTCAAGTGGACCTCCGGCAGCTGGTTTGAGGATCAGGATTTCTACCGCTTCTCCGGCATTTTCCGCAGCGTTTTTCTCCGCTGTGTGCCCAAAACAGCGGTAAAGGACCTCTCCGTGGTGCCCACGCTCAGCGAGGACTTTTCTGTCGGCAAGGTCACTCTCACGGCGCTCTGCCGCGGCGAAGGCCGGCTGATCCTGCGCCTGCAGCGCGACGGACAGACCGCGGCTGAGAGCGAGGCCGCGGTGGAGGCGCAGACAAAGGCCGTCCTCTCGCTTGCCTATCCCGCCCTTTGGAGCGCGGAGGAGCCGAACCTCTATTCCCTGCGCATCACGGTGCTGGACGAGAACGGCGCCGTTGTCGGGGAGATCGAACAGGCCGTGGGCTTCCGCCGCTTTGAGCTGATCGACGGCATCATGTGCCTCAACGGCAAGCGCCTTGTCTTCAAGGGCGTCAACCGCCACGATTTCAGCTCGATCTGCGGCCGCGTGCCGGTGCGCGAGGAGCTGGTGCGCGACATCGTCACCATGAAGCGAAACAACATCAACGCCATCCGCACCTCCCACTATCCCAATCAGAGCGCGCTCTATGAGCTGTGCGACCGTTACGGCCTGTACGTCATCGACGAGTGCAACATGGAGACCCACGGCAGCTGGGACGCCGTGTACCGGCAGCAGGCCGACGCGGACTATGTGATCCCGAAGGATCACCGCGAATTTGCCCCGCTGCTGCTCGATCGCATCAACTCGCTCTACCAGCGCGACAAAAACCATCCCTGCGTGCTGATCTGGTCCTGCGGCAACGAGAGCTTTGGCGGCAGCGTGATCCGCGACATGAGCATGCTGCTGCGCCGTCTTGATCCGCACCGGCTTGTCCACTATGAGGGCATCAGCAACGACCGCAGCTTTGAAGAGACCAGCGACATCGAAAGCCGCATGTACCTCCCGGTGGCCGAGGTCGAAAAATGGCTTGCCGAGCACCCCGGCAAGCCGATGATCAACTGCGAGTACACCCACGCCATGGGCAACTCCTGCGGCGCGATGCACAAATATACCGACCTCACCGACCGTGAGGCGCGCTACCAGGGCGGCTTCATCTGGGACTATGTGGACCAATCGCTGTATAAGAAAGACCGCTTCGGCCGGGAGTTCCAGGCCTACGGCGGCGACTGCGGCGAGCGGCCGACGGATTATAACTTCTCCGGCAACGGCATCGTCTACGGCGGCGACCGCGCGCCCTCGCCGAAGATGCAGGAGGTCAAGTACAACTACCAGAACATCTCCGTTGACTTTGACGACGGCGGTTTTGCCGTAAAAAACAAAAACCTCTTTGTCAATACCGACCGGTTCGCGGCCTGCGCGGTCCTGCTCGCGGACGGCGAGGAGTGCGCCGAGCTGCCCCTTTCGATCAGCGTGCCGCCCCTTTCAGAAAAGCGCTATCCGATCCCCACGGCGCTTGCCGAGACCATGGCTGCGCGTGAATCGGCGGCGATCAGCCTCGGCCGTCCGCTGCCGGAATTTGCGCTGACGGTCTCTTTCCGTCTGCGCTTCGACACCCTTTGGGCCTCCGCCGGCCATGAAGTGGCCTTCGGACAGAAGGTCTGGCCGCGCCCCTTTGCCTCCTATGCCTGTGCCGCGCCGCTTCGGGTGGTACGGGGACGGTGGAATATCGGCGTGCGGGGCGAGCATTTTTCCGCCCAGATCTCCGCGCTCCGTCCGGGCCTGACCAGCTATGTCTGGGGCGGGAGGGAGATGATCGAGCAGATCCCGATGCCGAATTTCTGGCGCGCACCCACGGACAACGACCGGGGCAACTTCATGCCCCAGCGCTATGCCCAGTGGAAGATCGCCAGCCTCTACGTCACCGGCCAGGGCGAGGGGATGCCCCTCTACCCGGAGGTGGAGGAGAAGGAGCACAGCGTCTGCGTTTCGATACGCTACCGTATGCCCACCGTGCCGGAGAGCGAATGCCGCCTGCGCTACGAGGTCTTCGGAGACGGAACCGTGGAGACGACCCTGTCGTACAAAAACGTCGGGGGGCTTTGCGACATGCCGGAATTCGGCGTTCTCTTCAAGTTCAGCGCCGACTTTGACCGCCTGATCTGGTACGGCCTGGGACCGGAGGAAAGCTATGCCGACCGAAAGCACGGTGCCCGCCTCGGCGTGTTTGAAAACAAGGTTGCGGAGAATCTGGCCCGCTATCTGGTGCCGCAGGAGTGCGGCGGCCACTGCGGCGTGCGCTGGGCCAAGGTCGTGGACCGCTCCGGCCGCGGCATGCTCTTTGAGGGCGACGGCATGTTCTTCAGCGCCCTGCCCTGGACGCCCCACGAGCTGGAAAACGCCATGCACGCCTACGAGCTGCCGGAGGCGCACTACACCGTGGTGCGCGCCGCTCTCGGTCAGATGGGCGTCGGCGGCGACGACAGCTGGGGCGCCAAAACCCATCCGGAATATCTGCTTCCCAGAGAGGATCTATCCTTCACCTTCCGCTTCCGGGGAATCTGACAACGGCAGACAAAAAAGCACACGGCAAGGCCGTGTGCTTTTTTATCGCTTATTCTCTTTCCAGATGCAGCGTAAAGCCGCCGTACTCCGCGCAGTCGAGCGGGAGGGGAAGCCCCGCGTCCGTCAGCGCGTCAGCGGGATAGATCTTCCCGGTCTCCCGCGCGCGGTAGCGCGCCCCGGGGACGAGCCCCCGCAGCCGGAGATATTGCGCCGGGGCGTTTGCGTGCTTTTCGCGCAGCACCGCTCCCAAAAGCGCACTGCTGCCGTCCTCGGAGACAAAGGACCAGGCGCACCAGGCGTCCTTCGCCGGGTCGCTGAGCCGGTAATACAGCCCCCCGCGCACAAGCGGGGCGTCCTCGCAATAGGCGCGGATCTGCCGGCGCACTTCCCCGCACTCGGCTTTCGTCAGCTGGGCGGGGTCCAGCTCATAGCCAAAGGTACCCGCCGCGGCCACGATGCCGCGCGTGGAAAGAGGGACGGTCCGGCCCGTCTGATGGTTGGGGCAGATGGAAACGTGCGCCCCCACCGCGGCGGCCGGATAGCCGAAGGAGCTGCCGTGCTGGATCACAAGGCGGTCGATGGCGTCGGTGTTGTCGCTGCACCAGATCTGCGGGCAGTAATACAGCATCCCGGCGTCAAAGCGCCCGCCGCCGCCGCTGCAGCCCTCGATCAGCAGATCGGGATAGCGCGCGCAGAGCTTTTCGAGCATCTCATATACGCCCAGCATGTTCTGATACAGCACGCGGCCCTGACACGGCGCGGCGTGGGAATAGACGTCCGAGATCGAGCGGTTGAGATCCCATTTGAGATATTCGATGTTGGCGCTGTCCAGCACGGCGCAGATCGAGGCAAAGACATGTTCCCGCACCTCGGCGCGGGAAAAATCGAGCACCAGCTGGCTGCGGGAGCGTACGGGCGCCTGCCCCGGGATCGTGAGCGCCCAGTCGCTGTGCGCGCGGAAAAGCTCGCTGTCCTCGCTGATCATCTCCGGCTCCATCCAGATGCCGAAGGCAAGTCCCAGCGTGTTTACGCGCGCGGCCAGCTCTTTGAGCGGCATGCCCAGCTTTTTCTCATTGACCGTCCAGTCGCCCAGCGAACTTTTGTCGTCGCGCCGCGCGCCGAACCAGCCGTCGTCCATCACCAGCATCTCCACGCCCAGGTCTTTCGCCTTTTTCGCCAGCGCAAGCAGGCTCTCGCCGGTAAAGTCAAAGTAAGACGCTTCCCAGCTGTTGAGCAGGATCGGCGTGCGCGCGTCGCGGTATTTTCCGCGGCGAACGTGGCGGTTGAGGCAGCGGTGAAGATGGTGGCTCAGCTTTTCCAGCCCTGAGGCGCTGTAGGAGAGGATGACCTCCGGCGCCGTGATCGACTCGCCGGGGGCAAGGGGATAGTCCATCTGCACCTCGTCCATGCCGAGAGCAAGGCGCGTCTGGGAGAGCTGATCGCGCTCCGCCTCGCAGAGAAAGCCGCCGCTCCACACCAGCTGCATGGCCCAGCACCGCCCCGTGCTCTCCGTGGCCTCACGGTCGCAGAGGAACACAAGAGGGTTGTACTGGTGGGAGGAATAGCCCCGCCTGCTGCCCACGGAAAGCGTCCCGCGCCCGAGAGGGCGGCGGTCGGCCTGGCGCTCCAGCGCGTAACGGCCGGGGAAGGTGATCAGGTCAAAATCTCCTCCGACAAAGTCGAGACAGGCGCTCTGCAGCCGCCCGAGCCGGAACGTCTGCGTCCCGCGGTTTTTCACAATTACGCTGCGCGTGATGATATCACACTCCGGCAGCACGCCGTAGAGCAGCGTGAGCGAAAGCCCCAACCGCTCGTCCACCAGCTCAAGGGAGAGACTTTCCGCCTCTTCCTCCGCGGCATAGACGGCGGGAAGACCGCTCAGCGCGTATTTGCCGGGGCGGATCTCGTGGGAACGATAGCGCGGCGCGCAGCCCAAAGTACCTCCCTCATCCCGCAGGCTGAGGAGCGTGCTGCGATAATCGCCGCTGCCCCAGACCGGATACTCCTGCGGCAGCGTGTCGTAGGAATAGGTCCTGTCGTCCCCGGCGGCATAGGGGTTGCCGGAAAAGCCGCGGTCGGCATAGCGCAGAAGATAATCCATCTCGCCCTCGCAGCGCGTACCGTAGTACAGATGCAGCGGCACGCCGTAGGGGTCGATCTGAAACTGATAGGTCGTGTGGGCCGTATGCAGCGTGAAGAGCTTCTTTTCGGATGAATAGAGAATGGGCATAAGCGTCATCCTTTCCGGCAAAGGTCCAGGAGCATAATAAATTCGGGCACATTATACCATGTTTGAAGAAAAATACAATCGGCAGGAAACAAAACCCCGCGGCAGGTGCCGCGGGGTCGTTTGACTCAGGAAAAAGGAATCACTTGACGGCTTCGTTCATCTTGCGGATCTTGATGCGCTGCTCACGCTCCGCGATAAACTGCGGCAGCACCTTCGGACGATCGAAGTACTCGATGTTCTCCACATAGGTGCGCTTGTGCAGATGAATGGCGTCGAACTTGCAGCGGGTGGTGCACACGCCGCAGCCCAGGCACTTGTTCGGGTCGACGAACGAGGCGCCGCAGCCGAGGCAGCGGGCAGTCTCTTTCTTCACCTGCTCTTCGGTGAAGGTCTTTCTGTCGTCGCGGAAGCTCGCGGCCTTGGCCTCGTCCTTGCCGGGCACCTGGCGCGCGGTGGCGTCGTAGGAGCGGCGGATGGTGTCAAAGTCAACGTTTTCCTTGTCAAAGGCGTGATAGGTCAGCCGGTCGCGGCCGATCACCAGGCTCTGACCCGGGTGGACGTAGCGGTGGATCGAGATCGCGGCCTGCTTGCCCTGGGCGATGGCGTCGATGGCAAACTTTGGACCGGTGTAGGCATCACCGCCCACGAAGATGTCCTTCTGCGCGGTCTGATAGGTGACGGCGTCGGCCTTGACGCGGCCCTTCTCGTCGCACTCCAGCTCGCCGAGATCCAGCGCGCCGAGGTCGATGCGCTGGCCGATGGCGGCGAGGATCGCGTCGCACTTGATCTTCTTGTCGCCCTCGCAGACGAGCGCGGCGACCTTGCCGTCCTTGCCCTCGATCTCCACGGGCTTGTGCTCGAAGAGGAACTTTACGCCCTCTTCCTTCGCCTCGGCCACCTCGGCCGGGTCGGCGGGCATGTCGCTCTCCTTGCGGCGGTAGGCCACGGTCACCTCGGCGCCGAGACGCACCGCCGTGCGGGCCACGTCCATCGCGACGTTGCCGCCGCCGACGACCACGACCTTCTTGCCGATGGCCGGGCGCGCGCCGGCGTTGGCCTCGCGCAGGAAGTCGATGCCGCCCCAGACGCCGGACAGGTCCTCACCCGGGATACCGAGAGAGGCGCTCTTCTGGGCACCGATGGCGAGATAGAACGCATCGAAGCCCTGTGCGCGCAGCTCTTCGATCGTGACATCCCTGCCGACCTCCACGCCGCAGCGGAAGATCACGCCCAGCTCCTTGAGCACGTCGATCTCGGCGTCGAGAACGGGCTTTTCCAGACGGAAGGACGGAATGCCGTAGCGCAGCATGCCGCCGGGCTGCTCGTTTTTATCGAAAACGGTGACCTTGTAGTTGTCGGCGGCGAGGAAGTAGGCGCAGCTGAGGCCCGCAGGGCCGGCGCCGATGATGGCGACCTTCTTGTCGGAGAAATCATAGAGCTTGCGCGGGACAAAGCGCGTGTCGCGCTCGAGCTCCCGGTCGGCGATGAACTTCTTGACCTCGTCAATGGCGACGGCGCGGTCGATATCACCGCGGGTGCAGGCTTCCTCACACTTGCGGTTGCAGATGCGGCCGCAGACGGCGGGCAGCGGGTTCTCCTTCTTGATCAGCTCCAGCGCGTCCAGATAGCGGCCCTGGGCGGCGAGCTTTAAGTAGCCC
Source organism: uncultured Clostridia bacterium (assembly GCA_946184215.1). GTDB lineage: Bacteria > Bacillota > Clostridia > Oscillospirales > Oscillospiraceae > Limivicinus. The sequence continues at coordinate 19,802 of CAMHER010000009.1, forward strand.
TGAACGGCGATGTGAGCCGGGCAGGCGGTCTTGCAGGGCGCGGTGCCCTCGGGCGCGATATACTCGCGGTTGGTGCGGTGTTCGGGATTCCAGTGCTCCTTCGTCCACTCGATGTCGTCGGGCAGCTCGTGGGGCTTGTGCTCGATCGGCGTCTTGGCGCAGAGCTTCTGGCCCATCTGAATGGCATTGTTCGCGCAGTGATCGGTGCACTGGCCGCAGGCCACGCACTTTTCCTGGTCGATCTCGGCCACATAGTTGCTCGCCGAGGTGGCGGGGCAGTTGTAGTACTGCGACACGCCCAGCGCCAGGCAGCTCTCGGTCATGCAGTTGCAGATCGCGAGCGTCTCGTCGGCGTGAAGCGTCGTGATCTGGTGGACGCAGCCGCGTGCCTCGCACTTCTCGATCAGGGCCTTGGCCTCGGCCACGGTGGCGGGTCTGCCCTTGCCGGTGCGGTTGAACATGTCGCCCACATGGCCCAGGAAGAGGCACAGCCCCTCGTCAAGGTCACCGCTGCCTTCGCCCATCATGCGGCGGACGCGGCGGCACTGGCAGGGCGTGATGCTGATGTGGCC
>CAMHER010000010.1 GCA_946184215.1 uncultured Clostridia bacterium
TATACGCCGGGCGTTTGCCCGGCGTATATTTTTTCCCGCGCGCGGGGAGAATAGTTCTTGTCCGGTACATAGGATGATACGGGCAATCTTTTTTCCCGGAGTGAATCACATGAGCATCGTCAAACGCGGAGAGATCTATTATGCCGACCTCAGTCCGGTGGTCGGCAGCGAGCAGGGCGGCATGCGCCCGGTGCTGATCGTACAGAACGACACCGGCAACCGCCACAGCCCGACAGTGATCGCGGCGGCGATCACCAGCAAGCTCGACAAGGCCAAGCTGCCGACGCACATTTCCCTTGCCTCCCAGAGCACGGGGCTGAACCGCGACAGCATCATCCTGCTCGAGCAGATCCGCACGCTGGATAAATCCCGCCTGCGCGAGCGCATGGGGCGGCTGGACGCCGACACCATGAGCGCGGTGGACGCCGCGCTGGCCGTCAGCTTTGGGCTGAACTGAAGTTCCGAATAACAAAGCGCCTCTCTCCATACAAATGGAGAGAGGTGTTTTCTTCTATGACAGTTCCGATCCTTTTGAACGGAGAAACGTGCGGGACGCTGGAGATCCGGCGCGACGGGGCCTACACCCTCTTTGAGGCGCGCTGCGAGCGGCGGGAGGAGCTGGTCCGCCTTTGGGCCTTCGGCGAGGGGGGGCGCGGCTATCTCGGCGTGCTGCAGCCGGAGGGAGAGGGCCTTTCGCTGCGCCGGCGGCTCTCCCGCGCAGCCATGCGCGCCTTTCCGCAGAGAATCGAATACGCGGGCGGAGAAACGGACGCCGGACATAGGGAGACAAAAGCTCCCGCGCAGGAGCGGGAGACGGAGGAGCGGACGGACGGCTGTCTGCTGCTTACGGAGGGGAAAACGCGCTATCTTGCCCTGCCCTGCGCCCTGCGCCGCGCCGTGCCCGGCACGCGCCTGCGCACGGTGGAAGGGAGGACGTATCTGCTATTTCGCTGTTGAGAAAAGCCAAAGGCTGTACTATAATGCTCTTATCAAGAGAAATAGCGAGGCGAAGGATATGCAGATGACTGAACTGATCGCCAAAAAGCGCGACGGAGAGGCCCTCTCCACCGAGGAGATCGGCTTTATGATCGACGGCTATGTCCGGGGCGAGATCCCGGATTATCAGATGAGCGCCATGTGCATGGCGATCCTCTTCCGGGGCATGGATGATCGGGAGATCCTGGATCTGACCATGAGCATGATGCACTCCGGCGAGACGCTGGACCTTTCCCCCATCCGCGGCGTCAAAGCGGACAAACACTCCACCGGCGGCGTGGGCGACAAGACAAGTCTGGTGCTCTGCCCGATGGTGGCCGCCTGCGGCGTGAAGATCGCCAAAATGTCCGGACGGGGTCTTGGGCACACCGGCGGAACCATCGACAAGCTTGAGAGCTTCCCCGGCTTTGTCACCGGCATCTCCGAGGAGCGCTTTTTCGAAAACGTCAACCGCATCGGCATCGCCATTGCCGGCCAGACGGCGGAGGTCTGCCCGGCGGACAAGAAGCTCTATGCCCTGCGGGACGTGACCGGCACCGTGCCCAGCATCCCGCTGATCGTCAGCTCCATCATGTCCAAGAAGCTGGCCGCGGGTGCGGACGTGATCGTATTGGACGTCAAGTGCGGCTCCGGCGCGTTTATGAAGACAGCGGAGCAGGCGCGTGAGCTGGCCGAGGGCCTGACGCGCGTGGGCCGTCTGGCGGGCAGGAAATGCGCCGCCGTCATCACCGACATGGACGAGCCGCTGGGCTATGCCGTCGGCAACGCGCTGGAGGTCAAAGAGGCCATCGACGTCCTGGCCGGACGGACCGAGGCGGGCGAGCTGAAGGAGCTGTGCCTGACGCTCGGCGCGAATATGCTGACGCTCTCCGGCCTTGCCGCGAACGAGGCGGAGGCCAGAGAAAAGCTCGAGGCCACGATCGCGGACGGCAGCGCGCTGAAAAAGCTTGCCGAAATGGTCGAGGCGCAATACGGCGACAGCCGCGCTGTGTACGACACTTCGCTGCTGCCCGAGGCGGCGTTCAAGCGGGAGGTTCCGTCCGCAGAGGGCGGATATGTGGCTCATATCGAAGCGGAGGACGTGGGGCTTGTGTCCATGCACCTCGGCGGCGGGCGCGTGACGAAGGACAGCGCAATCGACCTCTCTGTCGGCGTGGTGCTGCACAAAAAGGTCGGCGACCGCGTCGAGCCGGGCGAAAGCCTGGCCACGATCCACGCCTCCGACGAGAGAAAGGCCGCCGAGGCGGCGGAGCTTTTGAAGAAGTGCTACACGCTGTCGCAGAGCCCGGTCGAAAAGGCGCCGTTTATTAAGGCTGTCGTGAGCTGACGCCATCCATATCAGGCAAGCCCTCCCGTCGGGGAGGGCTTGTTTTTTTCAGCCGACCATATGGATGTCGCCGACCATCAGACACACCCGATCCGGAAAGCGCGTCACCTGAAGGTACATGGGCATGTTCTCCTGATCGCCTTCAAAATAGATCGTGAGATAGGAATTGTCCTGGTGATCCTTGGGCGGCACGTCGCACAAAAGCAGCTCCTCGTCCGGCGCCGTCTCGTCAAGACCATAGACCGCGTCCACGGTCGGGGCAAGACGATAGCCTGTAAAGCCCCAGTAGTCCCCGAGACGGGCACAGTAGTCGCCCACGGTCAGCTCGCGGGGGAAAATGTCCTCAAAGTTGTCATAGAAGCGATATTCGTCTTCCCCGTCCGCCGAGAGCTGGGTCCAGAGGACCGCGTCGCCCTCCTTTGCCTCCGCCTCGACCGAGAGCCACTTGATCCGTCCGCTCTTCGTGTCGATGGCAAGATTGACATAGTCCCCGCTCCCGTTGCGCGCATGGATCGTGTAGCGGGCATACCAGACGCGGTGGAAAAAGTAGGGGGGAGCCACTTCGGTCTTGCGCTCGGTGATGCCGGACACCTCCAGCGCGGTGTCGAAATCCGCCGCCAGCAGCCCCCGCGTCTTCCAGTTTTCCAGTTCCCGTTCGGCGGCCGCCTCGGCCTGCTCCGGCGTGGTGATAACGGCGCTGGACGCGCTCACGCCGACGATGAGCAGGCATACGATCACCGCGGCGAGCAGCGCGGTGCGGACGATCCGCCGGGGAAGCAGACGTTTCGTTTCCTTTTCTTTCATACTGTTCAAAGCCTCCTGTCGATAGGCGCCGCAGACAAGGCCCATTGCGTCGAAAAAGACGTCTTGTTTCATAAAAGCCCCTCCTCTTCCAGACGTTGTTTCAGCTTTTTGCGGCTGCGGTGCAGCGAGCTTTTAACCCGCGCCGTGCTGCAGCCGAAATCCCGCGCGATCTCTCCGAGCGGAGAGGCGAGCCAGTAGCGGCGCATGAATATGACGCGGTCGTCACGGGAGAGCGTGGACAAAAAGCCCTCGATCGCGGCGGCCAGTTCCCGCGCCTCCAACTGCCGCTCCGGCGTGTTCGGATCGGCCAGCAGCTCGCCGAGCTCGTCAAACGCGGCGTCATAGCTCTTGCCGCCGCGCCGCTGCGCCTGGCCGGCACGCACGCGCATCAGCGCGTGATTGCGCACGGCCGCGATAAAATACGCCCCCAGATACAGCGGCTTTGTCGGCGGGATCGATTGCCACAGGGCGAGACAGGCGTCGGAGACGCACTCCTCCGCGTCCTGTTCGCTGCCGGTGATATCGCACCCGACGCGCAGCGCACGCGCGCCGTATTTCTCCCGCAGGGCCGTGACCGCCGTTTCAGCGCGCGCAAAAAACAGCTTTACGATTTCGGCATCTTCCATGATGACCTCCTGCTTATCTCAAGCGCTTGCACCCATATAGATGCGAAAAAACGAAAAAGGTTGCAAAAAAGGGGCTGTGTTTTCACAGCCCCTTTTATACGGTTACGGGAAAACAGCATCAGTCCTCGCTGAAGCCGCCGGCCAGCAGCTTTTCCGCCATCCTTCTGGTGCCCAGCACCCAGACAAGGTCGCCCGGCTGCATGGTCATGTTCACGTCCGGCTGCAGGATCGGCAGCTTGTCGCGCTGCAGGCCCAGGATCATGCAGTCGTATTTTTGCCGCAGCCCGCAGTTGCGTATGCTCTTTCCGGCCAGCTCGGAATCGCGCCCGACGCCGATCGCCGTGGCGTAGAAGGGGTCGTTTGCCTCCTTCTGGCCTTCGGTAAAGGCGCGCAGCGTGGGCAACTCCATCTCCTCCGGCAGCCCAAGACTCATGCGCAGCGAGCGCAGCTCCTCCCTCTGCCCGATAAGCAGCAGCCGGTCGCCGGTACGCAGCTCCGTGTTGGCGGGGGGCATGAACAGGCGCTTGCGCCCGCGGGTGATCTGCACCACGTTGACGGAAAAGCGGTTGCCCCAGTCGAGCTGCCGCAGGGATTTTCCGCTCTGGGCCTCGGCGGCGTCAAGCTGCTGGACATACAGCTTTTCGTCCAGCCACTCGGTTCCCTCGTCGCCGCGCTGCAGGCTGCGCTCGTTGAAGTTGGCCATGAAGCGGGCTTCCGCCGAGATGTAGGCCGAGGACAGCCAGCCGCTGCGCTCGATGAGGAAGATCACAACGATGAGCAGGCCCAACAGCCAGATGCCGCTGATGCCAAGCAGGGACTGCAGCGGAAGAAAGACGATAAAAACGATCAGCACATAGCGCAGCGCTGTCAGCGTGATGAGCGGCAGCCGGTAGCCGCGGCTTTTCACCCAAAGCGTCGTAAACTCTGTGGAATGCAGATCCAGCATCGGCCGGATAAACAGCCCCACTCCCACGACGCAGAAGGCCGCTGCGATCAGGTTGACCATCCGCTCCTCCAGCGGCGTACGCCCCAACAGAGGAACAAGCACAAACTGCCCCAGCAGCGTCACGCCCGCCATCAGCACGCCGAAGAGCGCCGTGACGCGCACATAGCGCCGCAGATAGCGCGTCCAGTCGCTGTCCTTTTCGCGCTCCCGGTCGTCGTCGCTCTGGGTATAGCGCTCCAGCTTTTTGGCAAGGCCGGAGGGCAGCACATGGCGCACCAGGCGGTAGATCTTTTCCGAATTTTTGATAAAGAAGGGGGTGGTCAGCGTGGTGATGACCGAGACGGACACAATAATGGGATAGATATAGTCTGCGATCACCCCGAGCCCCATGCCCAGGGAGGCGATGATAAAGGCGAATTCGCCGATCTGCGCCAGCGAGCAGCCGCAGCGGATGGCCTTGGAAAGGCTCTGCCCCGACAGCAGCACGCCCAGGGAGGAGATGATCAGCTTGCCGACAATGGTCACCACGGTGAGGATCAGGATCGGCACGAGATATTTGACGATCATCGCCGGGTCGATCAGCATGCCGACGGAGAGGAAGAAGATGCTGCCAAAGAGGTCCTTGACGCCGCTTGTCAGATGCTCCACGCGCTCGGCGTGCACGGTCCCGGCCAGCAGCGAGCCCGCCAGAAACGCGCCCAGCGCCGAGGAGAAGCCCAGCGCCTCCGCCAGCAGCACCATGCCGAAGCAGACGCCCAGCGAGGCCAGCAGCAGCGTTTCGTCGTTCATGAACTTCTCCGCCTTGCGCAGCAGCGTCGGCAGAATATAAATGCCCAGGATCAGCCACAGCGCCAGATACAGCACCAGCATCCCCAGCTGCAGCGCCAGCGCGCCGCCGGAGATGTTCTTCGACACCGACACCGTGGAGAGAATGATCATCATGAAGATCCCGGCTATGTCCTCGATCACAAGCGTGCCGAAGACCAGCTGGGCAAATCCCTCCTGCCGTACGCCGAGCTCGTCAAAGGCCTTGATGATGATGGTCGTCGAGCTCATGGACAGCATGCCGCCGAGGAAGATCGAGTCCATCATCCCCCAGCCCAGTGCCTGACCGACAAGATAGCCCACGGCCAGCATGCCCAGCACCTCGGTCAGCGCCGTGACGACGGCCGTGGTGCCCACGGAGGCGAGCTTGTGCAGGTTGAACTCCAGCCCCAGTGAGAACATCAGAACGATGATGCCGATCTCGCTCCAGGTCTCGATCGAGGCCTTGTCTGCCACGGTGAAGAACCAGGGCATGTACGGCCCTACCAGGAAGCCAGCCAGGATATAGCCCAGCACCAGCGGCAGCTTCAAACGTTTAAAGCCGACCGCCACCACGCCCGCCGTCAGCAGCATGATGGCCAGATCGGAAATCAGCTTTGGCATGATACCCTCCGGGAAACAGTTTTCTTTCCTTTATTATACAAAAAAGCCCGCGGCGAAACAAGCGCCCCGGGCTTTTGTTCATCCTTTTTTCAAAATAAGCCAGCCTTTTTTCATGTCACAAACACCGTCACGCTGCGGCCCGGCACAACGGCACCGTCCTCGGCAGAGCCAAAGAGCACACTCCAGTTGCCCTCCGGGAGCGCTGCTTCAAAGGAAGAGGCATCCGGATTGATCACCGCGCAGGCCACGGTTTTGCCGTTCTGCGACCAGGTCACGAGGATCGCACGCTCGCCGCTCAGCGCGGCGCTGACGTCGGCCGTCGTGAAAAAAGCGTTGGAGCGGCGCAGCGCGATCAGCTCGCGGTAATACTCCGCCATATGCCAGGCCTCGCTCTGCGGCGTAAGGGCGTCCCAGTCGAGATTGTTCACCGCGTCGGAGGAGGCGTAGCTGTTGCCGTCCCCGCCCTTCGTGCGCAGCATCTCCTCACCCGCCAGGAAGAAGGGAGTGCCTCTGGCGATCATCACGACCCCGGCGCCAAGCCGGTTCATGGCCAGCAGCTCCTCTTCCGAGGCGTCCGGGCAGGTCATGTGCAGCTTGTCCCACAGCGTGTTGTTGTCATGGGAGGACATATAGTTGATGACCATGGCCCCGTCCACGCTCCAGCTGATGCCCGGCGTCTTCTCTCCGCCGAGGAGACCGAAGATCAGCTTTCCGGCCGTGGCCTTGTTCACGCTGCCGTTGATATAGCCCGCGTCCGTGGGATCGAACACGCTGCCCTTGAGCCCGTCGCGGATCGCGTCGTTGAACACGGCGATCGAGCCGATCGCGCCCTTCGAGGCGGTGATCTGGTGAATATTGGCCTGATTTGCCTGCAGCTTGTCCCGCAGCGCGCTCGTGCCGCCGCTCCAGCCCTCGCCGTAGATGAGGGCCTTGGGATTGATCGTGTGCAGCGCGCTTTCAATGGCCTGCATCGTCTCCAGATCGTGCAGCGCCATGAGGTCAAAGCGGAAACCGTCGATCTTGTACTCCTGCGCCCAGTAGCAGACCGAGTCCACCATGTATTTGCGGAACATTGCCCGGTCGGAGGCCGTCTCGTTGCCGCAGCCGCTGCCGTTGGAGGGCGTTCCGTCGGCGGCGAAGCGGTAATAGTAATAGGGGACGATCTTGTTGAGATTCGAGTCCAGCGAATAGGTGTGGTTGTACACCACGTCCATCACGACGCCGATGTTGCAGTTGTGCAGGCTCTGCACCATCTGCTTGAGCTCGCCCACGCGCACCGCGCCGTCCCGGGCGTCGGTGGCATAGCTGCCTTCGGGGACGTTGTAGTTCTTCGGGTCATAGCCCCAGTTGAACTGCGGCGCATCGCTCCCCTCGTCCACGGTGGCGAAGTCATAGACCGGCTGGAGATGGACGTGGGTGATGCCCAGCCATTTCAGATAATCCAGCCCCGCCGGGAGAGAGGCGGCGTTCGTCAGCCCCTCCTCGGTAAAGGCGAGGTATTTGCCCGGATAACGGGAGGAGGAGAGCGCGTTGGAAAAATCGCGCACGTGTACCTCCCAGATCACGGCATCCCCGTAAGAGGCGATGTCATCGCAATAGCCGGAGGCGCGAAAGCCTTCGGGGTCGGTCGCCCGCAGGTCCACGACCATGCCGCGCTCGCCGTTTAGTCCCGCGCTGCGGGCATAGGGGTCCACGGCCTCCTGGGTGCCCAGCGCGGTGGTGACGGAGTAGGTGTAATACACGCCGTAGCCGCAGTCATATTCCGCCGACCACACGCCCTTTTCGCCGGGCGTCATCGGCACTTCGGCAAAGGCCGCGCCGCCGTCGCCCGCCTCATAGAGATTGAGCGTCACGGCGCTTGCCGTCGGCGCCCAGAGCTTGAAGACGGTTTTTCCGCCCTTCACCGTCGCGCCGAGATCGTCGCCCTCGTACACATAGGCGTCGAGGAACTCCTGACTGTCGAAAATCCCGGTCGGCAGGGCAGGAATACGGCCGTAACCCTCGATCTCCACCTCATAGCTGTGCGAGAGATCCAGCGGCTCGGCAAGCGTGATCGTGCCGGAGACGACCTCGTTGTTAAGGCTGCTCAGATCGCTGAGGGCAAGGCGCGTATCGCCGTCGTAAACGGCCACCTCGTCAAGAGAGGCGATGCGCTTTGCGGGGGAAAGGGAATAGCGGATCTCCGTCGGCGACTGGATCCCCGCCAGCTTGAACACACGGATCGGATCCAAGGTCACACCACCGTCCCTGCTGGTATATTGCATCTGCTCACCGCTTTTCAGATAGATCGTCGTGTCGCGGCCTGTGATCTCGGCGAAGCGGTCGCCGTCAAAGTCCTTCGTGGCGCTGCCCCAGGAGCTGCCGCCGGGGTCGGAGCAGTCACGCCGGACAATAAAGCCCACCTCAGAGACGTCCTGCGGCACGTTCAGCACCACCTTCGCGCCGTAGGCGCAGGGGTGGAACAGCTCGCCGTGGCCGTCGCGGCCGGGGAACCAGACCCACACGTCGCAGTTCTCATAGCTGCCGCCGGGATAGCTCCAGTACAGCGTCAGCTGGTTGCAGCCCTCCTCCGGCGCAAGGCTATATTCCTCTTCCGCCTCCGCCGCGTCCGGAGAGTCCTGCTCCCCGGCCGGGTCGAGCGCGCGCTCCTCTTCTTCCGGCGGCTGAACCGACGGGGCGGCCGCCGTGCCGCAGCCGGAAAGCAGGGTCAGCGCCAGCAGCAGGGCCAGTATCAGGGCAAGCGTTTTCCTTCCTTTCATACCATCACCTCTGTAACATACAGGCATCCGCCGGAGGAAAACCGGCGGATGCAAAACGGAAACGAATACTCAGTCGGCCAGGAGCTTTTGCAGCGCGGCGAGGCGCATGCTGACACAGTAGATCTCCATGGCCTGCTCCAGCTGATCGATCGGCGGGAGACTGGGGGCGACGCGCATGTTGCTGTCCTGCGGGTCACGGCCGTAGGGGAAGGTCGCGCCGGCGCCGGTCATGGTCAGCCCGGCCTCCTTGCACAGCTTCCAGGTGGCCTTCGCAATGCCGCTCATCGTGTTGACGGAAACGAAGTAGCCGCCCTTGGGCTTCTGCCAGCTTGCGATGCCGCGCGGGGCGATCTCGCGGTCAAGCCAGTCGAGCACGCACTGGAACTTCGGCCCCAGGATCTCGGCATGCCGTTTCATCAGGGCCAGCACGCCGGCCTTGTCCTTGAGATAGCGGACGTGGCGCAGCTGGTTGACCTTGTCGAAGGAGATCATCTGCACGTTCAGCAGCTTCTTCATATAGGCCATGTTGTTCTCGCTGCAGGCGAAGACCGACACGCCCGCGCCCGGGAAGGTGATCTTGGAGGTGGAGGCAAACTCGAACACCATATCGGCGTTTCCGTATTTCTCACACTCGCCCAGGATATCCGGGAAGGGCAGGTAGTCGCCGAAGAACTCATGCACGCAGTAAGCGTTGTCCCACATCAGCAGAAAGTCCTTGGCGGCGGGCTTCATCGAGGCGATGCGGCGGATCGTCTCGGCGCTGTAGACGATGCCGTCGGGGTTGGAGTATTTCGGCACGCACCACATGCCGCGCACGTCGCCGTCGCGGATCAGCTCTTCGACCAGATCCATGTCGGGCCCCTCGGCGGTCATCGGGATCGTTATCATCTCCATCCCGAAGCTCTCGGAGATGGCAAAATGGCGGTCATAGCCCGGCGCGGGGCAGAGCCACTTGACCTTGTCGAGCTTTGCCCAGGGCGTGTCGCTCATCACGCGGCCGTGGGTATAGGCCTTGGCGATCGTGTCGTACATCAGCGTCAGCGAGGCGTTGCCGCCGCAGAAGACATTCTCCGGCTTCACGCCCAGCAGCTCGGCAAACAGCTTTCGGCAGGAGGGGAGCCCCTCGAGGTTGCCGTAGTTGCGCACGTCAATGCCGTCGCACTGATAGTCACTGTCGGACGAAAGCAGATCCATCATCTCGCTCGTCATGTCGAGCTGGGCCTTGCCGGGCTTGCCGCGGGCCATGTTCAGCGAAAGGCCCTTTGCTTTGAGCGCGTCATATTCCGCCTGAACTGCCGCAAGCTCTTCTCTGAGCTCCTCCCGGGTCATTTCCGCGTATTGTTTCATATGCCGTCCCTTTCTTTTCCCCGCGGCGCTTCCGGCCGCGTGTTTTACCGTTTTTCAAGCGAGCGAAGAGCCGCTCTTTTGTACAATCATACCATAGCGGCCGGCGTTCATCAATACGATTTCGGGAGTTTTTTATAAAAAGAAAAGCGCTGCGCTCAATTTTTTTACGCCGCCCACTTTTCCTCCGGCCCGGCGCATGATACAATAGAACAAAAACAAAAGGAGGCGTTTGCGTGCAGGGCTTGCTGTTTCCCATGGCGCTGAGCTGGCGCATGGCGGCGATCGTTGTGATCGGCGTTTTTCTGGCGTCGTTTGTCGACGGCGTGGCAGGCGGCGGCGGGATCATCTCCGTGCCGACCTATTTTCTCGCCGGGCTTCCCGCCCATCTGGCGCTGGGCACAAACAAACTCTCGTCGGGCATCGGCACGGTCGTTTCCACGCTGCGCTTCATCCGCGGGGGATTTGTAAACTGGCGCCTGGCGATCCCGTCGGTGGTGCTGGCGCTCTATGGCGCGCACCTCGGCACCCGGCTCCAGCTGGCGCTGGACGAGCGCTATCTCAAATGGCTTTTGCTGCTGGTGCTGCCGCTGGTGGCCTTCGTGGTGTTGCGGCAGAAAAAACTGCCGGAGGAGCCGGGGGAGATCGACCGGCGCCGCCAGACGGCGATCGTCCTGGCCTCCTCGCTGCTGATCGGCGCCTATGACGGCTTTTACGGCCCGGGGACCGGGACTTTTCTGATCCTGATCTACTGCGGCATGGCGAAGATGGACCTGCGCACCGCCTCCGGCAACGTCAAGCTCGTCAATCTCGCCAGCAACGTCGGCGCGCTGGCCACTTCGCTGATGCACGGCAAGGTCTTCATCGTCCTGGGGCTGATCGGCGCGGCGGCGTCCGTGGGCGGACACTACCTGGGCTCCGGTCTCGCCATCAAGGACGGCTCGAAGATCGTGCGGCCGGTGATCCTCATCGTGCTGGTGCTGCTGGCTGTCAAGGTGATATCCGAACTGCTGTAGGGGGGAGAAGAAAGATGAAAAAAACCATCGGGATCCTGGGCGGCATGGGGCCGCTGGCCACGGCCGACCTCTACCGGAAGATCGTGGAATCCACGGCCGCAGAGGGTGACAGCGGCCATATCCGCGTGTTTATCGACAGCAATACCGCCATCCCCGACCGCACGGCGGCCATCCTCTCCGGCGGGCCCGACCCCGTGCCGGAGATGCTCTCGGCGCTGCGCAATCTGGAGAAATGCGGGGCGGACTGCATCATCATGCCCTGCAACACGGCGCACTATTTCCTCCCGCGTCTGCGCACGCAGACCGTGCTGCCGATCCTGGACATGCCCGCCATCACGGCCCAACGCTGCGCCGAGCTCTTCCCCGGGAAGCGCGCCTGCGTGCTGGCAACAAAGGGCACGCTGCGCAGCGGCGTATACAGCCGCGCGCTCGAGCGCGCCGACGTGGATTTTCTGCTCCCCAATGACGCCGAACGCGACGAGCTGATGAGGCTTATCTACGATGTGGTCAAGGCTTCAAGGCCGCTTGCGCCGGAAGAGGAGAGCTGGCACGCGCTGCTTGCCGCTCTTCGGGACAGGGGCGCGGAGACCTTTATTCTCGGCTGCACCGAGCTGCCGATCCTTGCCGAGGCCCTCCCGGATCCGGGCCCCTTTGTGGATCCGACCCTCGAACTGGCCCGGGCGGCGATCCGCTTCTGCGGCTATGAGGTAAAGGCATAAAAGAAATTTCGCCGATTTAGCACGCTAACAATTTAAAGTTTTGTGCATTTTTGAGCAAGAAAAGCTTCAAATTTGTGAAATATGACGAAATTGTGAACAAATCATGAAAAAAACTTAACATCTCCAGGAAAATCGAATATAATGTATCCAGACTTTTATAGTCCGGACCACAATTATAAGAAGGGAGAGTCAAGTCAATGAGTCAAAAGAAAAGCATGAATCTTGGCGTGAAGATCCTGATCGGCCTGGTACTCGGTATTGTCGTGGGCGCCATCTTCTGGGCAACCATGGGCGCGGAAGCGGCCGGCGCCTTTACCGCAAAGTACATTAAGCCCTTCGGCGACATCTTCGTCAACCTGCTGAAGTTCATCGTCGTTCCCCTTGTCCTGCTCAGCATTATGGACGGCGTGATCCAGATGGGCGACATCAAAAAGGTCGGCAAGATCGGCTGGAAGACCGTCGCTTACTTCCTGGTCACCACCGCCATCGCCTGCGTGATCGGCCTGATCATCGCAAGCCTCTTCAAGGGCAGCTTCCCGATGCTGCAGCTGGCCGAGGGCGCCGAGTATGAAGCCAAGAGCGCCAATCTGATGGACACGATCGTGAACATCTTCCCGAACAACGCGATCAACCCGCTGTCCACCTCGGCGATGCTGCAGATCATCTTCATCGCGCTGATCTTTGGCTGCGGCGTTCTGGTCGCCGGTGAAAAAGGCAAGCCCTTCGGCGATTTCATCACCTCCTTCAACGAGGTCACCCAGCGCGTCATGAGCTTCATCCTCGCGGTTTCCCCTTACGGCGTCTTCGCGCTGATGGTCTGGGTCGTTGCCGCCCAGGGTCCGAAGATCCTCGGCTCGCTCGGTCTCGTCCTGCTGGCCGCCTACATCGGCTACATCCTCCATGTCCTTCTGGTTTACACGCTGTCCGTCAAGGTCTTTGCCAAGATGTCCCCGCTGTACTTCTTCAAGAAGATCTTCCCGGCGGCCGCTTTTGCCTTTACCTCCACCTCCTCCGTCGCCACGCTGCCGATCACCAAGGAGTGCTGCGATGAGATGGACGTCGAGGGCGATATCTCCTCCTTCGTCCTGCCGCTCGGCGCGACGATCAACATGGACGGTACCGCGATCTACCAGTGCGTGGCCGCGATCTTCCTGGCCAAGTGCGTCGGCATCGATCTGACGCTCGGCCAGATGGTCATGATCGTCATCACCGCGACGCTGGCCTCCATCGGCACAGCCGGTACCTCCGGCGCCGGCATGATCATGCTGGCCATGGTGCTCGAGGCCGTCGGTGTGCCCACGACCTTCATCGGCATCATCTACGGTATCGACCGTCTGTTCGATATGGGCCGTACCACGCTCAACATCATCGGCGACGCCTCCTGCGCTGTCTGCGTCAACGCCTGGGAGGGCGCTGCCCCCAAGGGCAAGCAGAAGGCATAAGCTTTCGTGCGGCAAAAGATCTAAACATAACTAAACATTCAGAAAAAAAGCAGGGCTTCGAAAGAAGCCCTGCTTTTTTGAGACTGTCAAAGAACCTCCGAAAAAGCACAGATACAGAGCCGCGGGGGAGCTCGAGGGGGTTAAGACCCGCCTCGAGTACAATAACCCGTCGTCCGAAAAAGCCTGGTACAACAGGCTTTTTCGGGTAATCGCATTTTGACTGGCAGTCAAAATGCGCGGCGGGAGAAGCGCAGTCAAAGAAGTCCTATGGGACTTCTTTGACAAGCTGAAAAAAAGCAGGGCTTCGAAAGAAGCCCTGCTTTTGCTTACACCCCGTTATCCTTCGACAAGCTCCGGCTCAAGACCGCTTCCGCGCAGCGCGTCGCGCAGGGAGTCGATCATCGTCTCATCTGCCTGAACGCTCCTGAGCGCAGCCAGTGAGGCCAGAGCGGAGAAATCCAGCGATTCGCCGCTGCGGATCAGCCGCAGCGTGGTCAAGCCGTCGAAATCCTCCAAATTGTCTGTGCTGTCGAGCGCACAGTCGACCAGCGACAGGCGGACGATCGAGCCCTCCCGATCAAAGGCGCGGAAGAAACGGCCGCGCAGATCACAGTCCGTCAAGCTCAGCTCGCTCAGCGCGCTGTTGCGCAAAACGGGGCGCAGCTCGCTGAGCGTGCAGCCGCTGAGCTCCACCTGCGCCAGACGCCGCAGCGGACGCAGCGCGGAGATATCGTGGAGGTTGCCGCCCAGAAGAGAGAGCGTACGCAGCTCCAGACAGCGGCCCAGGTCGCCCAGCTCGCGCAGCGGGCAGCCCTCCACCCGCAGCTCCTGCAAATGAGGCAGATTCCCGATCCCCTCCAGGCTGGAGAGCGTACCGCCGCGGATCGTGAGCGTTTCGATGCCGCAGGGACTCAGCTCTTCGAGGCTGTGGAGCGGCGCGTCCTCCAGCGTCAGCGCCTGCAGGTCGGGGAAAAAGCGCAGCTCCCGCAGCGTTTCCCCGCCGATCTCTTCCCCGCTCAGATGCAGCTCCCGCAGCGCGGCAAGATCCCCCACCCGCAGCGCGCCGTCAGGTTTTCCACAATAGTCCCGGGCAATCTTTTCCAGCGCGGGAGAGGAGAAAGCCGCCTCTGTATCCGGGGCGAGAGACGTGATTTCCGCCTGCTCGCGCAGCAGAGCAAACTGCTGCAGAAAGCCGGTTTTCCAGCCGATGAGCCCCAGCACCCCTGCTGCGATGAGTATCGCCAGAAGCAGCAGCGCCGTGACCGTACGCCGGACTTTTCTCTTTCGTCTCCGCCTGGACTCTACGTTGAGATCGACAGGGACTTTCGCGTGCCGCCGCGGGCGCGGCTTGCGCGGCGGCGCAGTGCTGCGCAGCTCGTCTGAAAGCTGCGGCGCGGAAAAGAGCTTTTCGTAAAACACCTCGTCGCGCATCGTATACTTCATCAGCGCGAAGAGACTGCCGATCTGCATCTCCATGCCGGGCGTCATCACGGTATCCTCCAGAAAAACGGTGACGACGGGGATCTTCTTTGTCAGTGCAAAGTGCATCTCCTTGCGGCAGTTGTCCGAGCGCATATAGGCGTTTGACATAAAGGCAAGCATCAGTCCGCTTCCGGCAAGGTGCGAGGCGATGTATTCCGGCCATTCGCTGCCGACCTCGATCCCCTCGTCGTACCAGATGCGAAAGCCCTGCGCGCTCAGCTCCTCGACCACCTGCATGACGGCGGGGGCGTTGGCGTGGGCATAGCTGATGAACACATAGGGCTCATGCCCTTCGTACACTTTGGGTTTGTCCATGAACAGCCGCCGTCCTTACATCAGCCCAAGCCCTTTGGCCACGATGCAGATGAAGTCCTGCACGTTGGTCACGATCGTCGTGGCGGAAAGGCTGCCGCGGTCGATCAGCTTGCCGGTGACGAACTCGTCTGCGTCCACGCAGTAGAAATAGACGGGGCGCACGCTGCCGTCGTCGCGCACGCGGAAGGAGGGCGTCATGTTGCCTGTCGCGATCGTGTGCAGCATCGTGGCCAGACAGATCACGGTGGAGGCTTTTTCGACCATCGCGCGCATGCGGCTCTGGGCCTCATAGGCGTTGGCGACGACTTCGGGCAGTGGGCCGTCGTCGCGGATCGAGCCGGCGAGCACAAAGGGAACATGCTTCTTCACGGCGCTGTACATGATGCCGTTTTCAATGTGGTAGTCGTCCACGAACTGCGCGATCGAACCGCTTTGACGCACCAGATTGATGACGTCAAGGTGGTTATAGTGTCCGTTGGGCATGGACTGCTGCGTGTAGATATCCTGACCCAGGGCCGTGTGCAGCAGCGCGCCCTCCAGGTCGTGGGTCGCCAGGGCGTTGCCCGCCATCAGACCGTGGGCATAACCCTCCTCCACCAGGCGCTGCATGGCAAAGCGCGCGTCGCGGTCAAAGGCAAAGGCCGGGCCCATGACCCACAGAATGTTGCCCTGCTCGCGCTCGGCACGCAAAAGCTCGATCAGCCGGTCATAATCGCGGGCATAAGAGGTCTCGCGGCTGCGGCCCTGGCGAAAGACAAACTGGTCTTCATTCGCCGCGGCGGCCTCATCAAAGCCGTGACTGTGGAGATAGATGCCGTCCTCGCCGTTTTCCGTCCGGCCGAGGATCACTTTGTCGCCCCGCTTCAGGTTGCGGTTTTCCACCACAGACAGCGTGCCGTCAGGGCACAGGACAACGCTGGAATCCATGCGGCTTTTTGCGGCCAGGCGCCACTGGCCGCCGATTTTGAAATATTCGGGGTACATCGACGTGCTGTGAAAGCCTGCCGGCGCGATGCCGTCGCGCTCGACGACTGCCCAGGCCGCGTCCGGCGCGGCGGCGAGATGGGGAGCGGTAAAATCAGGCGCGTGATAGATCGGATAGGAAAAGGCCATCGGAATGTCCTCCCGTTTTTTCGTTTTTGGATACATCTATTGTACTATAACAGGCCCTTTGGTACAAGTGCTTCTTCTCAAGAGCGGAGGGAGTATGGTAAAATAAGAAAAAAACAGGGAAGGGGAAATCCGTATGCTGTGCTTTGACCCACTCTATCAGAAATATCCCTCCCGCCGCACGGCCATCTACGCCCGCGGCGGCATGGTCAACTGCTCAAGCCCGCTGGCCGCTGCCGCGGGACTGGAACTGCTGCGCCGGGGCGGCAATGCCATCGACGCCGCCGTGGCGGCGGCCGCGGCCCTCACGGTGGTGGAGCCGACGGCCAACGGCCTCGGTTCCGACGCCTTCGCCCTCGTCTGGTCTGAGCGGGAGAAAAAACTCTTCGGCCTCAATTCCTCCGGCCCCGCGCCGATGCTTGCCTCGGCCGAAGGCGTGCTGGCCGACGGGAAAGATCAAAACGGAAAGATGCCGGCTCACGGCTGGACGCCGGTCACCGTGCCCGGGGCGCCGGCGGCCTGGGCGGCGCTGTCAAAGCGCTTCGGCCGCGCGGGCCTGTCCGCGGCGCTTGCGCCTGCCGCAGCATATGCGCGGGAGGGTTATCCCTGTGCGCCGCATCTCGCCCGCGCCTGGCAGCAGTCCTTTGAGAGCTACCGGATAAAGCTGAGCGAAGATTGCTTCTCAAGCTGGTTTCGCACCTTCGCGCCCCGGGGACGCGCGCCGGAGGCGGGGGAGATCGTCAGGCTTCCCGACCATGCCGACAGCCTGGAGGCCATCGGCCAGAGCGGCGCGGAGGAATTCTACCGCGGCGCGCTTGCCAGAAGGATCGACGCCGAGAGCCGCAAATTCGGCGGCTATCTGCGCTATGACGACCTGGCGGCCTTTTCGCCGCAGTGGGTCGAGCCGATCCGCGTGAACTACCGCGGCTATGAGGTCTGCGAGATCCCGCCAAACGGCCAGGGCATCGTGGCGCTGATGGCGCTGAACATCCTGAAGGAATTCGACTTTCCCGAAAAGGACAGCGAGCTGACCGTCCACCGCCAGATCGAGGCGCTGAAAATGGCCTTTGCCGACGCCTTCGCCTGTGTGACCGACCCCGCGGACATGACGGTGGATCCCGCGCGCCTGCTCGACCCCGCCTATGGCGCCAGCCGCGCGGCCGAGATGGGATCCCGGGCACGGATCTGGGGAAGCGCCATCCCGCCCCAAAGCGGCACAGTCTACCTCTGCTGCGCCGACGGAGAGGGGAATATGGTTTCCTATATCCAGTCGAACTACATGGGCTTCGGCTCCGGCATTGTGGTGGACGGAACGGGCATCGCTCTGCAGAACCGCGGCGCCGATTTCTCGCTGGATCCTTCCGCGGCCAACGTCCTGCGCCCGGGCAAGCGCAGCTACCACACGATCATTCCCGGCTTCCTGATGCAAAACGGCGCGCCCGTGGGGCCCTTCGGCGTGATGGGCGGTTATATGCAGCCACAGGGCCATGTACAGGTCGTGATGAACTGCGTCGACTTTCATCTCGATCCCCAGCAAGCGCTGGACGCGCCGCGCTTCCAGTGGCTGCGGGACGGAAGAGTGATCGTCGAAAGCCGCTTTGACGAGGAGATCGCCCGGGCGCTGCGCCGCCGCGTCCACGATCTGTCTGTCGAGCTGTCCTCCTCCGCCTTCGGCCGCGGGCAGATGATCGTCAGGCTTTCAAACGGCGTGCTGGTAGGCGGCACCGAGAACCGCACGGACAGCAACATTGCCTGCTTCTGACAAAAGGCCCCTCCCGGCGGGAGGGGCCTTTTACATCATGATGTGATGTGAGGTTTATGTGCGGTGGATGCTTTTTCCCTTGAGCTTTTCCATGGCCTCATGCTCGGCCGAAAGCTCACGGTACAGCCGTCCGGCGCTCCAGCGGGCGTTGCTTTCTGTCACCACGGCCTTGAGCGCCACGGCTGCGCGCTCGCGCCGCAGACCGTCCAGCAGGGCGTGGAACTGCGCGGCCGAGAGGCTGTCCATCACCAGCATCTCGCCGCCGACTGTCAGCGCGTCGTCCGCAACGCCTGCCTCCGCGCCGTCCGCGCGGCCGCACAGCGCGCCGAGCGTTTTTGAGAAATCCTCCGGCGTGACCTCAACGCAGCGGAGGCCGAGCTTAAGGGACAGCGGGCGGATCTTGCGCAGCTTGTCGCCGCGGATGTTGAAAAGCAGGATCTGTGCCATATGTTTATTCCTCCTCATTCAGCACGGCGGCGATCGCGCGCTGATTTGATCGCGATCTGCTCAAAGCAGGGGCCGAGCCGCAGCTTCTCGCTCATGCCATGCGCTCCTTTCGCGTTTTTCAAAAGTATAGCATGCTGCGGCACGGCTGGCAAGCGGCGGGAAAAAACGCTCCCCGGCCTCGGGCGGCTTTTGTTTTTGGCGGAGATGGAGAGATTCGCTTGCATCAGATTTTCCCTTGCGGGAGACGGGAAATCTGATAAAAGTATCGACCAGTTTTTGAACTGGTCGATGAACATGCCACCGGCATGTTCGGACATGATTCGAATCTCTCCATACTTTATGAAAAACACATCCCCCACCTTACGGCAGGGGATGTGTTTTCATGGCGGAGATGGAGAGATTCGAACTCTCGAAGAGCTTTTGACCCTTACACGATTTCCAATCGTGCGCGCTCGACCAACTACGCGACATCTCC
>CAMHER010000011.1 GCA_946184215.1 uncultured Clostridia bacterium
GATGCAGGCCGTTTTCCAGGCACTTCTTTTTCAGCTTGCTGTTGGCCGTGGAATACAGCTTGGTTCCCTCGCCGCCGTGGGAGAGGTTGATGCCGTCCACGTACTTCATCAGTTCGATGGCCTCTCGCTTGCCGACATGCTCAAAGAGCGTGCCGCCGAACTGATTCGTGATATTGTACTTGCCGTCCGAAAATGCTCCTGCGCCGCCGAAGCCGCTCATGATGCTGCAAACGGGGCACTTGACGCAGCTTTTGATCGTTTTGCCGTCGATGGGGCATTTTCTCTTGTCCAGCGGACGGCCCAGTTCAATGACCGCGATCTTCAGTTTCTGCTGTGACTGCGTCAGCTCATAGGCCGTAAAAATACCGCCGGGGCCGGCACCGATCACCACAACGTCATATTTCATTTTACTTCACTCCTTGGGTGCATATGCATAGTTTCCTTTTTAGAAAAAAGAAAAAACCGCCTCATTTCCACCGGGGAATTGAAACGGCTCCAAATAGTTCCTCGCTTACATTACCACAGATTACCTCCTCTGTCAAATGAAATAAATGTAAACTCTCCCCGCTCCGCCCCCGCCTTTCCGCCGCGAGCGAAAAAGGTCGTTTTTCCCGCAGTGCGCTTTTGCTTCTTGCGTTTGGCGCAGGGCTGTTGTATAATATTTCCGCCGCTCAGCGCGGCTTTGCAAAACATTTCCGGGTGTAGCGCAGCTGGTAGCGCGCTTGGTTTGGGACCAAGATGCCGGGGGTTCGAATCCCTTCACTCGGACCAAAGCCTCGACGCCTCTTCTGGGGTGTCGAGGTTTTGCTTTCGCGGCAGGGTTTGGTTTTTTGTCATTTGGTATTTTATGACAATGGTGTGATAATACCTGTGTTATGCTTTAGCCACAACATGAGAAAACAAAAAGAAACGGAGAAAAGAGAAAAATGAAAAACAGAAAGATGTTCAAAGGAATCGCCCTGCTGCTGGCAGCCGTGATGGTTTTCGCCCTGACGGGATGCGAAACCTCCAGCACCCACACCAGCTCCACCGCTGTGACCACCAGTGTGACTGACGAAAACGGCAACACCACTACCAACACCATGACCAGCGTGACCGACGCCGACGGCAACACGACCACCACCAACACCACGACCGAGAGCGGCGGCAGCCTTTCCGGAGAAGACGCCGAAGCTTCGGAAAGCGATTGGGACGAGCTGGCCGGGCGCATGTATTCCCTTTACGACATCGGCGCGGAGGGCACCAACGAGGCCGGTGACACTTTCTACTATGCCTTCAGCGAAGACGAGGGCGACATGGCCGCTCTGATCATTGTCTCCGCCGACGGAATGAATTACTGGGGCCGTGAAGGCGCCGTTGAGCCGATGGAGGATCACGTTGTACTGCGCAGCGACTCCATGGGCGACGAGACGCCGTATGTTTTCAGCGAGGTCGATGAGGACGGATATTTCACCATCACCTTCCTCAGCGACGGAGACATTGCCCAGATGCAGCTTGTCGATCAGGACACCATCATCGCCGACATGATCGCCTGCATGCGGGAGTTCCGGTAAGAAGCACCTGCCAATACCAAAAGGACTCTGATCCGTTCCCGGTCAGAGTCCTTTTTGCTTTCGTCATACTGCCGCCTGCGGTTTTCTCTCCTCACAGAAGGTTTCGATCTCCCGCTGCAGCAGCCGGAATACGTTCGCCAGTAAAAAGCCGTCCGCAACGGCGTGATTGAGACGCACGCTGACGGGCATCATCAATCTTCCGTTTTCCTCCCGGTACCTCCCCCAATTGACAATGGGAGCAAAATACAGATACCCGTCCGGCAGCTCCACATTCAGCGCGTCATAGGAAAACCAGGGAATATACGAGGCATCGAACCAGTTGGGGTGGCCTTCCGCGTCCAGGCCGTATGCCCGGCTCTGCTTTGCCCGCTCCAGATCCCCCAGCGCGGCAGGATAAAAGAGCTCATAGTCCGTATCATAGCGGGTATAGACGGGGGTACAGGTCTCGGTATCCTCGTGGAACACATACTGGGTCGGATGGATCACATCGTAGCAGATCAGTTGATCCGTCTGCCAGAGATAGCCCATCCGGTAATCCTCCCGGGAATTGAGCACTTTGGCAAGAATATACAGAAAATCCAGACTGAATTTGGTGCCCCGCGACTTTGAGCTGGCAGCCAGCCCGGTCACGTCGATGCGGCCAGTCATGGATATCGAACATTTGCAATCCTCCGAAAAGTGACGGTATATGCCTTTGCGGTAATAGTTTTCTTTCTCGATCACTTTATAGCTCATTCCGCTTTTCCTCCCCGTCTGTTCAGTTCAGTCTCCACCTTGTTCAGCGTGTCGAAAAAACGCGCTGTTGCCACGGCAGGCCCACAAAGCAGAAGGCCGAATACGTTCCAGTCGAACATGTGCCGGAAGGAGGTCAGCTTTCCCCCGATCCCCAGTTCCAGCGCCTTTGCCCGCAGCTCTTCGGCAATCCGCGCCATCCACACCAGGGTATAGAGGAACAGCGTCGGGATCCCCAGCAGATAGGCCACATAGTAGCGCTGCGTCCGCCTGCCCAGGATCTCGTCCAGCTCGTCCTGCAGGCCGCACTGCATGTAGATGAGAAAAAACAGCCCCGCCGTAAAGAAGTCCGTCATCCCCAGCAGAAACCCGGGCCGGTTGGTATGCCGAAATCTCATGTCTCGTTCTCCTGTCTTTCAATCAAAATGACGCGGCTCGTTTCGCTCTCCGGGCGCCGGAACTGCTTCCTCCCGTTTCGTCCCGCTGTTTCTCTTGGGCAGAAGTATACCATATTCCGGTAAAAAAGAAAACACAAAAGCCCCTCTTTTCCCGCCTTTTCCCTGCAAGAATGTTCTCTCTCCATCTTGCGCAGCCCGGGACGGTGTGCTAACATGAATAAAAGAAGAAAAAGGTTTCCCTGCGGTGTCTGCGCTCTTGGTATAACTGCCGGGCCGCATCTTGGACAGGAGGGCTGATATGAACGACGTCGCTGATTTCCGGATCGTGCATCCCTTCAACGGGATCTTCTGCCTCATGCTCGGGTTTTTCGCTCTGCTGCTTGTTCTCTCCGCGCTGGCACTGCGGAGAAAGAGCGCGACGGTGCGCGAACATGTGCTGATCGCTGCCTGTTTGGTTACGCTCATCGGCTATTTTGTCTATAAGCACTTTCTTTCGCTGGATACGGATTACAACGTTATCACCGCCGCGATGGGCGGCTTCAACTGGTGGGGTGAGCTGCCGCTGCAGCTTTGCAACATCAATATGCTGCTGATCCCCCTTGCCGTCTGGCGCAGGAGCCGCCCTCTCCAGTGCTTCTGCTTCTTTCTCGGCCCGCTGGGCGCGCTGATGGCGCTCGTCATGCCAGGCAACGGCTTTGACGGCTACTCTCTGCTGCTGCCGCGGATGCTGGGCTATTACGGCACGCATTTCATGATCATCATCGAGGGGCTGGCTCTCGTGGCCTTCGGACTGTTTCGCCCGCGCTTTCGCGACCTGCCGCGTGCTGTCCTCGCCGCATTGGCGATCAGCTTCTGCGTTTTTCTCATTGACCTTTTTCTGCGGCGGACCGGGCTGCATCCGAAAGCGAACTATTTCTTCGCCATGGAACCAGAGGGCAATTTCCTGCTGGAGATTTTCCACCGCTGGATCCCCGTGCCGTTTCTCTATCTGCTTCCGTGTACCCTGATTCTGGGCGTCTATATGCTCCTTGTCACAACGCCCTTTGCCATAGCGGACCGCCTCCGGGAAAGGAAGCCTTCGCACGCCGTGTGACTGTTCGACCACCGCCCGCTCCACAAGAAAAGATGCTATGAACAACAAACAAGCCTCCCCTGAAAACCGCCCCTCTCTGCTTCACGACGGGCTTTATCTGCTGTCCATGCTGGTTTTCGGCACGAACGGCCTGCTTGTCGCGCGTCTTTCGCTCTCTGCCAGTCAGATCGTGCTGCTGCGCACGCTCATCGGCGGCGCGGCGCTGACGGCCGTGGTCCTGCTGCGCGGCGGCTTTGACCGCTCCGACAGCCGCGCCGAGCGCATCTCCCTCCTTCTCGGCGGGACGGCGCTGGGTCTGAACTGGATCGCCTTGTTTGAGGCGTACCGGCTGCTGAACGTCAGTCTTGCCACGCTGCTCTACTATGTGGGGCCGATGCTGGTCCTGCTGCTCTCTCCCCTTCTGTTCCGGGAAAAGCTGCGGGGGGCAAAGCTTGCCGCGCTCGGCCTTGTGGCCGTGGGGCTTGTCTGTATCAGCGGCAGCATCAAGCGCGGCAGCGGTCACGCTCCGGGTCTTGCGGCGGGCCTTCTCTCCGCGCTCTTCTATGCCGCGCTCATCGTTTTCAACAAGCGGATCAAGCGCAGCTCCGGTCTGCAGACGGCGGCCATTGAGCTGGACACGGCCTTTGTCGTTGTGCTGGTCTATGTGCTGCTCACGTCCTCTCTCCCCCGTCCGCAGCGCGCCGATTTGCCCTATCTTGCCGTGATCGGCCTCGTCAATACCGCTCTTGCCTATCTGCTGTACTTTTCCGCCGTGCAGCGGCTCTCCGGGCAGACCGTCGCCCTGCTCAGCTATGCCGATCCCGTCTCGGCGCTGCTTTTCTCCGCTCTGTTCCTGCGCGAGGCCCTGACGCCGCTGCAGCTGCTGGGCGCGGTCCTTATCATCGGCGGGGCGGCGCTGGGTGAGCGTGGCGGGACGAGGAGTCCTGAGCCCTGAGCGCAGCTGTTTTACCGATATTACAAGTAAGCGATGCGCTCGCCGCGCTCTCCGCTGCGCGCTGTGAGCACATTGCAAGGAGTATGTATGTCTGCTGTCCGTTCTTTTCTCCGGCGCGAGCCGGTGCTGCTGATCGCATCCGCCGCAGCTCTTATCAGCTGCCTTTTCGTTCCCCCCGACCGCTTTTACCTTGCCTACTTTGACTTGCGCACCCTGGCGCTGCTCTACTGTCTGATGACCGTCGTGGCAGGCCTTCGCGGCGCGGGTCTTTTCGCCCATCTCGCCCACACGCTCTGTGAAAAGGCGCCGAACGTGCGCGTGGTCGCGCTGGTGCTGGTGCTGCTGTGCTTTTTCTCCGCCATGCTGATTACGAACGATGTCGCCCTGCTCACCTTCGTTCCCTTCGCCGTTGTCGTTATGGGGATGGCAGACGGTGGAAAGGACAGTCTCATCCGGATCGTCGTGCTGCAGACCGTAGCGGCCAATCTGGGCAGCATGCTGACGCCCGTGGGAAATCCGCAGAACCTGTATCTGTACTCCTTCTATGACCTGGGCTTTTCTGCCTTTGTGTCCACAACGCTGCCCTATTGGCTGCTCTCGCTGCTTGGCGTTTGCTTGGGCTGTCTCACGCTGCCCAAGGCTCCTCTTCCGGTATTCCTGGGCGAGGAGCCCGGGCTGGATACGCGCACGCTTGTGCTGCACCTGGCGCTCTTCCTTCTCTGTCTTGCGGTGGTGCTGCGCGTCCTGTCCTGGCCGGTCATGCTTGTGGTCCTGGTGGCTGTACTGCTGATCTTTGACCGCCGTGTCCTCCTCAAGGCCGACTTTCTGCTGCTTCTGACCTTTGCCGCATTCTTCATCTTTTCCGGCAACCTTGCCCGCATCGGCACGGTAGACCGCCTGCTGCGCCGTCTGCTGGCCGGAAGGGAATATCTCGTCTCGCTCCTTGCCAGCCAGTTCATCAGCAACGTGCCTGCGGCGCTTCTGCTCTCCGGCTTTACCGCCGGGGCAAGAGAGCTTCTCCTTGGTGTCAATATCGGCGGACTCGGCACGCCCATTGCGAGCCTGGCCAGTCTGATCGGCATGAAGCTCTACTCTCATTCCGAGCACGCCCATACGGGGCGGTATCTTGTGGACTTCACCCTGGTCAACGTTGTATTTCTGCTGCTGCTCTCCCTCTTCCATATGCTCCTGCAGAGAGCACCTTGGTTTACATAACAAATGTGCTGTCTCTTTCGCGCCATTCTGTGAATTGATTTCGCTGTTTGCGCATGATATAATAAAGAATACGAAACACTTTGCCGTTCCGGCGTGGACGTGAGCGAGGAGCGTGTACCAAATGAACGAAGCAAAACTTTCCTTGACCGAGCAGAACGAGCTGCTGCTGCGGGAAAACGAGGCGCTGCGCCGTCAGCTTGTCGAGGCGCAGAACGCCAACATGGCAAAAGAAGCGTTTTTGAGCAACATGTCCCACGATATCCGCACGCCGATGAACGCCATCGTCGGCATGACGGCGCTGGCCAAAAAGCATATCGACGAAAAGGGCCGCGTCTGCGACGCGCTGGACAAGATCGAAATTGCAAGCTCCCATCTGTTGAGTCTTATCAACGATGTGCTGGACATGTCGCGCATCAACTCCGGCCGCATGTCGATTACCGAAGAGCTCTTCTCGCTGGGCGATCTGCTGCACGAAACGCTGACGCTTGTCCGCCCCCAGGCCGAGCAGCGCCGTCACAGCTTTCATTTCGACGCGGAAAACATCTTTGCCGAGAGCCTTTACGGCGACGCGCTGCGTCTGCGCCAGATCTATGTGAACATTATCAGCAACGCTTTGAAATATACGCCGGACGGCGGCAAGATCGACGTCTCCGTCTCCCAGGAAGAGGCGGATGATCGCTGTGTGCTGCTCTTCCGCTGCCGTGACAACGGCATCGGCATGAGTGAGGATTTCCTCAAGCGTATTTTTGATCCCTTCGAACGCGTCACCACCTCTACCCTCTCCGGCGTGGAGGGGACGGGGCTGGGCATGAGCATTGTCAAAAAGCTCATCGACAGCATGGGCGGCACGATCACGATTGAAAGCGCCCCCGGCAAGGGTACTTCTGTCACGGTCCGCCTGCCCCTGCGCTATGAAGCAGAGAAGATCGACGCCGCTCCGCTTGCGGGAAAACGGCTTTTGATCGTCGAGGCCGACGAGGGCATGCAGCAGCTCTATCGCAGCTATCTCGGTGAGTTTGGCCTTTCCTTCACGATCGTCTCCTCCTCTTCCGAGGCAGTGGCCGCCATCACCGAGGCAGACTTTCGCGGCGAGGACTTCTCCTGCGCCGTTCTCGGCCGCTCCGTCGGTCAGGGAGGCGACGTTTTCGAGCTTGCCTCCTATCTGCACAAGGCCGAGGGCGCCCTCACGCTGGTCCTTATCAGTGATCTGAACTGGACGGAGGTCGAATACCACGCAAACCGCAGCGGGATCTCTGCCTTTATTCCGATCCCCTTTTTCCGCAAATCGCTCATCAACGGTCTTTCCCGCTCTCTTGAGTCCGCCGACGAGGGGGAGCGCGTCTCTGCCATTCCCGACCTGTCCGGCAGGCGCATCCTGCTGGCGGAGGACAACGACATCAACCGCGAGATCGCCTGCGAGATTCTCGCTGCCACCAATGCCGCCGTCGACACCGCCGCAAACGGAGCCGAGGCGCTGGAGCGTTTTCTCTCTTCCGATCTCGGAACCTATGATCTGATTCTGATGGACATTCAGATGCCCGTCATGGACGGCTATACCGCCGTGAGGCAGATCCGCGCCGCCGACCGCGCCGACGCCCGGAGCATTCCGATCTATGCCATGACCGCCAACGCCTTTGCCGAGGATATTGCCCGCGCCCGGGCGTGCGGCATGAACGGCCACATTGCCAAGCCCATCGACGTCACGCTTCTGATGCAAACGCTGCGTCAGGCGTTTTGAGAAAGAAAAGCACCGCCGAAAGGAGGGGAAGAAGATGCTGCCCTATCAAACGCACTATCTGGAAAACACCCGGCAGATCGCCGCGCTGAGCGATTTTTACGGCATCACCGCCCCCGACTACAGGCAGTGGTACGAAAAGCAGCTCGACGCACGCAGGCAGATCGCCGCCCTGCGGGAGGAAAACGTTGCGCTGTTAAACGAGCACCTTTTCCCCGCCCTGGACGGCCTGCACGCCGCCAGTGCCGAGGACATCGCCGCGCTGGAGGCCTTTGCCGCCGCGCTGATGGACTGGTCTACCAACCTTGACTGCGGCATTTACCTGCTGATCCATGACTCTCTGCTGAGCCTGTACCGTTTTCGCCGCGACCGCGACCGCGTCATCAAGGAGTTGTATATGGTCGGCATGGGGCTCTATTACCAGGGCCGTGCTCTTCAGGGGACGGAATGCGCTGCCTCAGACGCCTTTCGTTTCCGCAATGAGATGGTCTTTACCGAAGGCGGCTCTTATCTGAAATTCTTCTCGGAGATTGACGACGAGCAGACCAAGGGCTATATCATCCGCGCGCTGGCCAACATCGCCATCTGCTCAAGAGATCTGCGGCGCCGGGTTGCGATCAGCAAACGCGTCCTGCAGATCGTACAGGACGACTATTACCGCACGCTGGCCCCCTCCCTGCCCTGGGACACCTTTCTGCAGCGCACCCACCAGCAGATGAGCTCCAATCGCGCTGTGCTCTCGAAGGGCGGTTTGGGTGCGGAGGAGCTGGCGGCCGTGCTGGAATCCTGCGAGGTTGTCTTCAAGCCTGAATCCGGCACCGACACGCCAAATGTCCGCTGGCTCTGGCCCTATTACGAAATGGAATACAGCTGCGGCTTCGTCGATCTTGCCACGACCCTTGCACGGATGGAACGCCTCATCGAGGATTCGCCTTACAACAGCTATGATGTTTCCGGCCTGTACGCCAACGTTCAGCTGCCGATCTATTACGGCCGCCTGGTGCGGGACAATCCCGCGCTGCAAAGCAAGCGTGAACATATCCGTTTTCTTGACCGCGCCTACCGGAAGATGATGCAGACGCTGATGAGCTATCCCTCCGACAGCTTCACCGACTTTTTCTTTTACAACATCTGCCTTGTCATCACCGATTATTTTGAGATCGATGGGGTTGAGAGCTACCGGGATATCACGACCAGACTGATGCAGCGTCTGACAGGCAATCTGTATATCCGCTCTCGCCGCGCGGGCGAGCTGATGCGTCTTATCGCTGCCGCGATATGCCGCAGCGAACCGGATTTCTTTGATGATATCGACTTTCTGCGCGCGCTCCCTCCCGGAGAGGAAAAACTGCGCGCCGTCACAGACTACGCCGAGCAGTGCGGGCTGTATCACGACTTTGGGCTGATCAAAATGAATTTTGAGCGGCTGTGCCAAACCCGCGATCTGTTCGAAGGTGAGCAGCGCATGTACGAGCTGCACACCATTTCCGGCCACGATGATCTCGCCAGGCGCGCCTCCACCGCCATCTACGCCGACGCAGCGCTTGGCCACCACCGCTGGTACAACGGTGCGGACGGCTATCCGGCAGACTATGTGCGCAATGCCTCGCCCTACCGGCAGATGACAGATCTGGTCGCCGTCGTGGCGTACCTGAACGAAAGCGGCGACATCTCGCCGCGTGGGGCGATCTCCTCTGTTCTGGCGCAGGAGCGGCGGCGCTTCTCCCCGCTCATCACCGCCTACCTGTCGGACGATGCGCTGCAGGCAGAGATCGAAGCGGTCTTTGCCCGGCAGGATGAGCCGGCCTATCGCGCTCTGTATGCAGAGCTGCGGGGGAAGGAAAACAACACGATTCACGAGGTGACTTGACGATATGGATGATCTGAGGAAAAGGACCTGGGCTGAAATCAATCTTGCCAATATCCGCCACAATTATCTGTCGATCCGAAGCCGTCTTCCCGACGGCTGCCGGTTTCTGGGCGTGGTCAAGGCGGACGCCTACGGCCACGGCGCGGTGCAGGTCTCGCGGCTGCTGCAGGACGCCGGAGCGGACTACCTGGCTGTCGCAGGGCTTGACGAGGCGATGGAGCTGCGCCAAAACGGCATTTTCCTGCCGATCCTGATCCTCGGCCACACGCCCCCGGAATATACCGAGACCCTGATCCGCAACGACATCACCCAGGCCGTGACCTGTCTTGCCAAGGCCGAAGAATACTCCCGGGAGGCCTCCCGTCTCGGCCGGACGCTTCGCATCCACATCAAGGTCGATACCGGTATGTCCCGCCTGGGCTTTCTGTGCGCCGGGCCCCATTTTGACGACGGTGTCGAAAACATTCTCTATGCCTGCTCCCTTCCGGGGCTGGAGAGCGAGGGGATCTTTACCCACTTTGCCGTATCCGACGAGCCGGGAGAGGATAACGAGGCTTACACCCGTGCCCAGTTCGGTCTTTTCCTTCGCGTCATCGACGCGGTAAAGGAGCGCGGCGTCTGTTTTGCCATCCGCCACTGCGCCAACAGCGGCGCTGTGCTGCATTATCCGGAGATGGCTTTGGACATGGTGCGGCCCGGCCTGCTGCTCTACGGCTATGGCGACGAGTCCGGCACACTGGATCTCAGACCCTGCATGCGGCTGATGACCCGCATCACCACCATCAAGCACTATGAGAGCGGCACCTCCGTCAGCTATGGCCGCCGCTTTGTGACGGATAAGCTCACCCGCATGGCGGTGCTGGGCATCGGCTATGCCGACGGGCTGCCCCGGGCATGCTCGAACCGCTGCAGCTTCTACATTGCCGGCGGCTATGCCCCCCAGCGCGGCAGTATCTGCATGGACATGTGCATGGCCGACGTGACCGATCTGCCTGACGCCGCTGTAGACGGTGAGGTGGAGATCTTCGGCGAACACTGCGATATCCGCTTGCTGTCCGAAGCTGCGCAGACTATTCCCTACGAGCTGCTGTGCGCTGTCAACAAGCGTGTTCCCCGCGTCTACCGATCGAAATAAAGGGAAAAAACAGGGATTTGCCGATCCCTGTTTTTTCTTGCGCCTTCGTTGAAAAGGGCGCGGAGATATGGTAAAATAATATGATACAGGAAATAATGAGACGGAGGCATGCAGACGATGAAAATCAGTTTTCTCGGCGCCACGCACGAGGTCACCGGCAGCTGCACCTATCTGGAGACTGGTTCCCAGCGGGGATTGGTGGACTTTGGTATGGAGCAGGGCAAGGACATTTTTGTCAACCAGGCTCTGCCTGTGGATCCCTCGCAGCTGGACTTTGTTCTGGTCACCCACGCCCACATAGATCACTCCGGCAGGCTGCCGCTGCTGTGCAAGCAGGGCTTTCGGGGCGGGATCTATCTGACCGAGGCCACGGCCAATCTCTGTGACATCATGCTGCGCGACAGCGCGAACATCCAGCTGCAGGAGGCAGAATGGCAGAACCGCAAGGCGCAGCGCGCGGGCGAGGCGCTCTATGAGCCGCTTTACGACCTTGACGACGTGCAGCGGGCCGTCAACTGCTTCCGCCCGTGCAAAACCGGCGAGCTGATCCACATCGGGGAGAACGTCGCCGTCCGCTTCGTCAACGCGGGCCATCTGCTGGGCTCGGCCTCTCTTGAGGTCTGGCTCACCGAGGGCGGCGTGACAAAAAAGCTGGCCTTCAGCGGCGATCTCGGTAATCGCAACATGCCCATCATCAGCCACATGGACCATATCCGCGAGGCGGACTATATCGTCATCGAATCCACCTACGGCGACCGTCTGCACGAGCGCAGCGCCGATTCCGTCCAGTATCTGGCAGATGTCATCCAGCGCACGCTGGACCGGGGCGGCAATGTGGTCATTCCCTCCTTTGCCGTCGGACGCACGCAGGAGATGCTCTACATGATCCGCGAGCTGAAGAACGCCCATCTGGTCCATGGTCACGGCGATTTTCCCGTGTATGTGGACAGTCCCCTCGCCGTCGAGGCCACCAGCATTTTCCTCCAATGTGACCGCGACTGCTTTGATCCCGCCACGCAGCAGCTGCTCGACGCAGGCGTCAATCCGCTGATGAGCCCGGGACTGAACGTCTCGGTATCCAGCGACGAATCCAAGCGCATCAACGACGACCGCACGCCCAAGGTCATCATTTCCTCCTCCGGCATGTGCGAAGGCGGCCGCATCCGCCACCATCTCAAGCACAACCTCTGGCGGGCGGAGAGCACGATTCTCTTTGTGGGCTATCAGGCGGTCGGCACTCTCGGCCGCATTCTCCTTGACGGCGGCAAAAGCACCGTCAAGCTCTTCGGTGAAGATATTGCCGTCCACGCCGAGATTCTTTTCATGCCCGGCAAGAGCGGCCACGCCGACCGCGACGGTCTGCTGGACTGGCTCGCCGCCTTTGAGAAAAAGCCCGCCATGGTCTTCGTCAACCACGGTGAGGACGCCGTGACCGAGTCCTTTGCCGCCCTTGTCACGGAACGCTTCGGCTATAAAACCTGCGCGCCGTACAGCGGCACCACTTACGACCTGCTGGCCGACAGCTTCACGGTCAGGCCCGCGGGCATTCCCATCGTCAAAAAGGCCGCGGAGACGCCGCAGGCTCAGCGCAAGCGGATGCTGTTTGAAAAGCTTGTGGCTGCGGGGCAGCGCCTTGTCAAGGTCATCCGCTCCTGCGAGGGTATGTCCAACAAGGACGTGGGCAAATTCACCGATCAGATCAACCGGCTCTGCGACAAGTGGCAGAGATAAACAGGAAACGGAGATATACCGCTTATGCGCTGGATAGAAGTATGCATCAACACGCCCCGTGAGGAGATCGACACGCGCTGTGAGGAGCTTGCCGCCCTCGGCGCGGGCGGTTTTGTCATCGAAAACGAGGACGATTTCCGCGAATTTCTGGAGAACAACCACCAGTATTGGGACTATGTGGACAAAGAGCTGTCCGACAGCTTTTCCGGCGTCAGCCGGATCAAGACCTATCTTGCCGACGACGAGGACGGACGCGCGATCCTTGCCGCCATCCGAAACGCGTACGGGGCCGTCTCGGTCTCCTTTGTGGAGGACAGCGACTGGGAGAACAACTGGCGCGAATACTACAAGCCCATTGAGATCGGAAAGAAGCTCGTCGTCGTTCCCGAGTGGGAGGAGATCCCCGCGGGCGGGCGGATCCCGCTCCGGCTGGACCCGGGTCTGATCTTCGGCACCGGAAGCCATCCGACCACACGCATGTGCCTTGCCGCGCTGGAGGACTTCGCCGGCAGCGGCAAACGCGTGCTGGATCTCGGCTGCGGCAGCGGGATCCTCGGAATTGGCGCGCTCAATCTGGGCTGCGAGAGCTGCACCGGCTGCGACATTGATCCGAAGGCGCCCGATGTGGCCTGCGCCAACGCCGCGCTCAACGACATCGGCTCTGAGCGCTTCCGCGTTTACGCGGGAGATATTCTCACCGACGCTTCCCTGCGAAGCCTGCTGGGCAGCGGCTATGATATCGTCCTGGCCAACATTGTCTCTGACGTGATCATTCCCCTCTCGGCCCATGTGGGCGATTTTTTGGCCGAGGACGGTGTTTTCATCACCTCCGGCATTATCGACGGGCGCGAAGATGAGGTTGCCGCGGCGATCCGTTCAAACGGCTTTGTCATCACCGCACACCACTGCGAAGAAGAGTGGCATTGCTTTGTCTGCGTGAGGGCAGCTCGATGCGGCGGCTGATCCCCCTTCTGCTTACTGCCGCGCTGCTTCTCGGCGGCTGCGGCAGCACCGCAGCCGCGCCGGAGCCGACGCCCGCTCCGACCCCCGCTCCCACGCTTGCCCCCACGCCTGTTCCGACCCCGGAGCCTACGCCTGAACCGACGCCGGAGCCTGCTGCGGAGCAGCTCCCGGTCTCGCTTGATCTCGCGGACACTCTCGCCGGACGTCTGACGGACGGCCGGTATCAGACCGACGAGCTTTTTGAAGCCGGTACGGTGATCACCCTTTCGGCCGAGGAGCCGATCGGTTCTCTCTACCTTCTCTTCGGCACGTATCCCGAAGCGTGGACGCTGCGGTCCGACGGGCACGAGCAGACATGCGGCACAAACCGTTTTCTGCATGAATATGTCCGTCTGGAAGCGCCGTCCAGAACGGTCGAGCTGTGCTTGCCGGAGGGGCAGGACCTTGTGATCGGTGATATCGCCGCCTTTTCCGTTGGTTATCCGCCCGAATGGGTGCAGGACTGGCAGGCGCCGGACGAATATGCCGACATTCTGCTCTTTTCCACCCACGCGGATGACGAGCTTCTGTTCATGGGCGGTTTGATCCCCTACTATGCCGCCGTACGCGGACTTCGCGTCCAGGTCGTCTATATGACCAGCAACTACGACCCCGCCAACCGCAGCCCCTATTCGCTTAACTACCGTTTCCGCCCCCATGAGGCACTCAACGGGCTGTGGATCGCGGGGGACCGTGTCTATCCGATCACGAATATGGTTCCCGATAAAAGCTGCGATACCGTCTGGGACGCCGAGCGCATTTACGGCAAGGATCAGTTTGCCGCGTTTCAGACCGAGCTGATCCGCCGCTTCCGCCCTCTTGTCGTCGTCACCCAGGATGAAAACGGTGAATACGGCCACGGGGCTCACATTCTGACGGCGCGCTCTGTCGAACGGGCGGTGGAGGCCGCCGCCGATCCGGAACAGTTCCCCGATTCTGCCGCGCGCTACGGTCTATGGGACACGCCCAAGACTTATCTGCACGAGTATGGGCCGGACGAGGAGCTTACAGTCCTCTCCTATGAGGAGCCCTCCGAAGCACTCGGCGGCCTGACGCCCTTTGAAGCGGCCCAGGCGGCCTACAGTGCGCATCTCACCCAGCATCAGTGGGACGTTTTCTTCATCTATGACTACGGCATGCCCCACGACAGCCATCTCTTCGGTCTTTATCGCTCGCTTGTCGGGCCTGACGAGGACAAAAACGATCTGATGGAGCATCTCTCGCGGGAGCAGTTTCCCGCAGATTGATTACAAAGAAGCGCGCGGTCCTCCCGCGCGGGGAACAAGGTCATGAAACGCAAACTTCTTGTTTTGATCATCATTCTGCTCTGCCTTCTGCTGGCGGTCACGCTGGTAGTATTTTTAGGCAGTCACACCGTGCCGCAGAGCGCACAGAAATCGGAGACGCAGACCGTGACAGAGGGAGCAAAGCCTGCGCCGACGCCGCTTCCCACGCTTCTGCCGGCGCCTGAGGCCGTGCCTGTGCCGACACCGCTTCCGCAGGGTGCGGCGCGTCAGCTTGCCCTGCGTGTGGACGCCGGGGGCGTCTCGCCCCGTGCGCTGACGGACGGAAACTATTACACGGACTATACCTTCCCCGCCGGAACGACGATCACGCTGGAAGCGGAGGAGGAGATCGTCTCACTTTATATCATTTTCGGCAGCTATCCGGACGAATGGACGCTCTTATCCGATCAGACGCGCCAGAGCTGCGGACAGGACGGCTTTTTGCACGAATACGTCGCGCTCGATAAGCCCTCCGCACAGCTTCAGCTTCTTCTGCCTGATGATCACGAGGTCATGATCCGGGACATCTATGCCTATTCCGACGGCTATCTGCCCACCTCGGTGCAGACCTGGAGCAGACTGGACGAGCGTGACGGGGCGGACATTCTTCTCTTCTCGACCCACTATGATGACGAGCTGCTGTTCTTCGGCGGTCTGATCCCCTATTACGCCACGGTCCGCGGTCTGCGTGTCCAGGTTGCCTATATGACCAGCAATTATCTCACTGACTTTTCCAACTACCGTTTTCGCCCGCACGAGGCGCTCAACGGTCTGTGGGTCGCCGGCACGCATTTCTACCCGGTCACGAACGAGGTGCCCGATATCGAGTGTTACTCCTATGAAAACGCCGTCGAGCATTACGGCGAGGATCAGTTCACCGCCTTCCAGGTGGAGCAGATCCGCCGCTTCAAGCCGCTTGTCGTGGTCACCCAGGACGAAAACGGCGAGTACGGCCACGGGGCGCATATCCTCACGGCTCTGTCGGTGGAGCGTGCGGTTGCCGCCGCGGCCGATCCGGCTCAGTTCCCCGAATCGGCGGAGCGCTACGGCGTTTGGAATACGCCAAAAACTTATCTGCACCTCTACGGCGATCCGGACGAATACACCTGGCTCAACTATGAGATCATCGCGCCGGAGCTGGGCTGGCGCTCACCCTTCCAGGTGGCGCAGCAGGCCTATCTTCAGCACGTGACGCAGCAGCAGTGGGTCGGCTTTTATGTGTACAGCTACGACCACCCCCATGACAGCCACCGCTTTGGTCTCTATCGCAGTCTGGTGGGGCCGGACGCGCGGAAAAACGACCTGATGGAAAACGTCTCGCGCGAGATGTTCCCGGTTGAATGAATACTCCCTGTCCGGGGAAGAGCAAGACGGAAAGAGAAACGGCGTTTCTCTTTCCGTCTGGTTCATTTTCCGCGGCAGTATGCCAGGGCGCCTGCCGCCAGAAGGACCGCTCCCGCGGCGGGGTAGACGGCCGTCAGCCGGTTTGCCGTTCCGTAGATCTCCAGCGCGCCCTGAACAAGGCTTCCGCTCAGGAGCGTCCCCACGCCCAGATCCCACAGCGCCGCGCTTTTCTCTCCCGCCGCGCCGACATGCAGTGCCGGCAGCACCGCCCGCGTCAGTGCGCCAAGCAGCAGCGGAATGGCAAACGCCCCCGTCATGTAAAGGGAAACGACGCCGTGGCTCATGCTCTCATAGACAGCGGCGAAAAGTGCCGTCAGCACGCTGATCACACTCCACAGTACCAGCGACCGCCGGAGCCTTTCCTTATCCGACATAGACAATATCGCTCACACTTCTTTCCGAAATTTTTCTGCCGTTGGTCGTAGGCTTGTTCACGACCTCGCCCAGGAACACCATGGTCGAGGATCCTCCGCCGTCGAGATTGTACGCCTCCCGGCAGCCCAGCTCCGCGAGAAGAGCGGCCAGCTGTTTCAAACTCAGCCCCCTGCTCTCGTCCGTCCGGCCGTCGGAAACCAGGAAAAGATACTCGCCCTCGCCGATCTGTCCGATCGCTGTCCGCGGGTTTGAGGCCATCGCGCGTCCCACCTCTTCTCCGGCCGAGACGCTGACCTCACCGTTTTCCACCAGTCCGGGGCCAAAGGATAAGACCTGCCACGCGCCGTCAGCGAGCAGCTCCTCCGCGCTCGTTTCTTCGGCGGAGAGAATGGCAAAGCGTCCGTCTGCATAGATCACCAGCAGCTCGCCTTCCGCGGCGGATGCGCGGTACAGCACGCCGTTTCGGATCACCAGGCCGCTCTCCCGCGCGCCGTAGAAGTCGCCGTTGATGGCCAGCGCCGCTCCCGCTTCCGCGGCGATGGAGGAGGTCTTGTCCGTCACATTTCTTCCGTAAACGCCATCGGCGAAAGCAGTCTTGAGACTGCGTACCGAGCCCAGGCAAACATCTGCGGCATAGATCTGCGTATCGTCACGGCGGAAGGTATAGAGCTTGATCGTCACATCCGCCGCAGTATATTCCCCAAGCAATTCGGCATCCGCCGGCAAAACAAGGCTGCCGCTTTCCTCCTCTTCCTCCGCTGCGCAGGAAGCGGTCAGCGGGGTCAAAGATTTTTGCGCCGCGCTCTCCTGTTTTGCTGCCGCAGCGGGAAAAAGCACCGACTCCGCGCTTTGGGCCGCGGTATAACCGCGTTCGATCACAAAACTGTCAAGCAGAACAAGGGCTGTGAACGCCGCGATCAGGGTCGCCCCGATTCGCCGCAGCCATTTTGCATGTTTCATTTTAAACGCCTCCCTTCTGCGTTTGGCGACAGTATAGCGTCAAAGGCTAAAAATTACCTTAAAGCGCATTGACTTTTTCTGCCGCAATCTGTAGAATAGGCGACACTATCTTTTTCAACCCGGGTGCCTTTTATGAATATTCGCAGCTATATCGGCGATCGCGCGTTCTACCGCAAGCTTTTCTCCGTTCTGGTTCCGATCCTCATTCAAAACCTGATAACGAACTTCGTCAGTCTGCTTGACAACATCATGGTCGGTCAGGTCGGCACCGAGCCCATGTCCGGTGTGGCGATCGTCAACCAGCTGCTGTTTGTGTTCAACCTCTGCATCTTCGGCGGTCTTGCCGGGGCGGGGATCTTTACGGCGCAGTATTACGGCAAGGGCGACAACGAGGGCGTAAAAAACACCTTCCGCGCCAAGCTGTATATCGCGCTGCTTGCCGTTGTTTTGTTCACAGCCGCCTTTGTGTTAAAGGGCGACGCGCTGATCCGCCTGTTCCTGCACGAGGGCAAGGAGCAGCTCGATCTTGCCGCCACGCTCGGCTTCGGTCGCGCCTATCTGCGCGTGATGCTGCTGCAGATGCCGCTCTTCGCGCTCTGCCAGGTCTATTCCGGCACGCTGCGCGAGACGGGCGAGACGCT
The DNA here is from genome assembly GCA_946184215.1 of uncultured Clostridia bacterium. Taxonomy (GTDB): domain Bacteria; phylum Bacillota; class Clostridia; order Oscillospirales; family Oscillospiraceae; genus Limivicinus. The sequence continues at coordinate 18,065 of CAMHER010000011.1, forward strand.
GCTGCCGATGAAGGCGGGCATCATCGCCGTTTTCGTCAATCTGATCTTTAACTACATCCTGATCTTCGGCAAGCTCGGCCTTCCGGCTCTGGGCGTTGTCGGCGCCGCGGTCGCGACGGTGATCGCGCGCGTGGTCGAGTGTGCGATCGTCCTCTGTTGGACGCACCGCCACAGCGCCCGCTGCGGCTTTGTCGTGGGCCTTTACCGCTCGCTGCGCGTTCCCGCGCCGCTTGCCAAACGGATGCTGCGGCTGGGTCTGCCGCTGCTTGTCAACGAATTTCTCTGGTCCGGCGGCATGACCACGCTCAACCAGTGCTATTCCCTGCGCGGGCTGGAGGTCATCTCAGCGCTGAACATCTCCTCTACCATCTCCAACCTTTTCTTCTGCGCCTTTATCGCGATGGGCAACGCGATCTCGATCCTGATCGGCCAGCTGCTGGGCGCAGGAGAGCTGGAGCGCGCCGTGGACGAGGACCGCAAGCTGATCGCTTTTTCCGTTGTCCTGAGTCTGCTTGTCGGCGGCATCATGGCCGCGGTGGCCCCGCTTGTGCCGCAGATCTACAATACAACCGACTCCGTCAAGGCTCTGGCCTGCGATCTGCTTCTGGTCGGCGCGGCGATGATGCCGATCAACGCCTTCACCAACGCCTGCTATTTCACGCTGCGCAGCGGCGGCAAGACGATCATCACCTTTATCTTCGACAGCGCCTTTCTCTGGGCGATCGCGGTCCCGGCGGCCTTTGTGCTCTCCCGTTTTTCGCCGATGCCGATCCTGCCGATGTACATTACCGTCAGTCTGCTCGATCTGATCAAGTGC
>CAMHER010000012.1 GCA_946184215.1 uncultured Clostridia bacterium
GACCTGAATCTGATTGACGCCCGGCAAGAAATACTCCACCGGGTCTTCGATGGTCTATAAGATAGGCAACTAAATACCTCTGTAACATTGAACCCGCGCCCATTTTTAACGATAACGAGTATACTCAACCACATAAAGCGCTCACCGCACGCGCAAATTCGGCACCACAAAGGCATTGACGAACAACCGATATGAACTTGTCAAGGAGCGTATCTCCTTAAAATAGAGCAGGAAACTTTCTTCAGTATTTTAACATCAAAACGAGCCTCCTTCAATCCAAAATAAGAAAGCGTCCAGCCGAAGCCAGACGCTTTTCACATTCTTTTATATTTCTGTCCCATCCTTGAACGTGACGCGGATATCCTTTGCACTGTAAACCGTCACGTAGCTTACAAGACTCGTCCAAAGCTGATCTTCAAATTCCTTTATCTTTCCATGAGCCTTAAGGGTACAGACAAACTGTTCCAGCTGCACTTTTCTCCTGCCGTTTGTCTCGATGCTCTTCGACGCATTTTCCAGCGCCGCTTTTAGTTTCTCGTACCGTTCCAGCAATGCATTGTATTGTTTCTCGCACTCGTCTTGATCCAACGCATGGTGAGCGTTCTCCTCTACGCTTCGTTCCATTTGTGCTTTCGTTTCGACCAGTTCTTCACGGAGCTGCTTTCTTTTCTTCTCCAGCAGATCGCCGTTGCAAAGAGTATCAATTATGAGCTGCACATTTGCAACCAGCTCTTTCTTCCCGCGAATCATCCGATTGAACGCCCGGACGAAAGCGTCCTTGACCTGCGCCTCCGTCACGTGCGTAGAATTGCATCTATTTCCTTTCCTGTATTTATTGTTACACTGGTGTACGACCTTTCTGTACTTGTCCGTGGAATGCCATACTTTTGCACCGAACCAACCGCCGCAGAGACCGCACTTTATTTTTGAGGAAAAGATGCTCACGCCGCAATAACGCATATCTCCATTTTGCCGATTAGCCATCACCTCCTGAACATAATCAAACGTGGCGGGAGGAATGATAGCTTCATGGCAGCCCTCGACGTAATACTGCGGAACCTCGCCCTCGTTTTTCTTCATTTTATGCTGCAGGAAATCGACCGTGAACTTCTTCTGCAGCAGAGCGTCCCCTTTGTATTTCTCGTTCTTCAGGATATTCTTCACGGTCTCGTTGCACCACTTCTTTTTGCCCGCTGGCGTGGGAATCCCCTCCTGCGTCAGCTTCTTGGCTATCGAATAACTGGAAAGCCCACTGATGAAAAGATCAAAAATACGCCGGACGGTCTTGGCCTGCTCCTCGTTGACCACGAGCCCGCCATCCGCTCCCCGGTCATAGCCGAGAAAATGCGAGTATGGTACGCTGACCTTGCCGTCCGCAAACCTCTTTCTCTGCCCCCATGTAATGTTTTCGGAGATGCTACGGCTCTCTTCCTGCGCCAGCGAACTCATGATGGTTATGAGGAGTTCACCCTTGGCGTCAAGCGTCCAGATGTTTTCCTTCTCAAAATATACCTCGATTCCCTTGTCCCGAAGCTGGCGAACCGTCGTAAGGCTGTCCACGGTGTTCCGCGCGAACCGGCTGACGCTCTTGGTGACGATGAGGTCGATATTCCCGGCAAGGGCGTCCCGAACCATGTTCTTGAATCCTTCGCGATGCTTCGTATTCGTGCCGCTGATGCCCTCGTCTGTATAAATCCCCGCGAACTCCCAGTCATCATGCGCTTTAATGAAACCCGTGTAATAATCCACCTGCGCCTCGTAGCTTGTCGATTGTTCCTCATGACTGGTTGAGACGCGGGCATACCCGGCAACCTTACGTTTCTTCCTGATTCCGATTGGCTCCGCCGTAAACCGTGCTTTGGTCGCCGGAATCTCTGTCACCTTTCGTTTTTGCATTTTCCTTCACGCTCCCGCCGTTTTGCCGCCTCGATTATCTTCCTTGTCTCGGACGCCCGTGCCCTTGCCTCCGGCGTCCAGCAGCTTTTATGGCCAGTATTCGGGCATCCCTTGAGCATAACGCGCCCGTCCTTGAAGTGGAACTCGGCAACGTTGCGCTCGGGGATGCTGATGAAATCCACTTTCTCGTGAAATACTCCTTCATCAAATTCCTCCAACCCGAGCACATCCGCGCATGCCCTCATAAGGCTTACCGTGTTGACGCCTCCGCCCACGGAACACCGAAGACCATCTCTCCCTTTCCCCTGCGCGGCACGCTTGCAGCACCAGTAATCGCGCCCGTTCCCCTTTTTGTCAACGCGGTGGACATAATTCAGATGGCATGCAGGGCATCTGACCTTGCACGCGAAAACTCCTATCTTGAAATTATGGTATGCCGGAGCGCCCAGTTCCTTGATTCTTTGACGCTCCTCCCGCACAGCATCAAACTCGGCTCTGCTGACGATAGCAGGATGGCTGTTCTCAACAAAATACTGCGGCAATTCGCCCCGGTTCTTTACAACATGTTTTGAAATGGGATCGGTGACAAATCTTTTCTGCAGGAGAAGGCATCCCGTATAAGTCACGTTATCAAGGATGTTGTGGACGCTGGTTGGCGTCCACCGCCCGCCCGTTTTCGCGGGTATCCCGTCCGCATTGAGTTCCCTTACGATTTGCTTTCGCGCTTTCCCCGCAAGAAAATCGCGGTATATCCGCCTGACCACGTCCGCCTCTTCCGGCACTATGGCCAGCTCGTCCCCTTCCCATCGGTAGCCGTAAATCTGGAAATGAAGATGCGGCATCCCTTTTCTCATTCGCTTGTGGATGCCCCATTTCGTGTTTGCCGAGATGCTCCACACCTCTTCCTCCGCGAAAGACGCGAGAAGGGTAAGCAGGAACTCTCCGCCCTTGTCCAAAGTGCTTATGCGTTCCCTCTCGAACCGAACCTCGACGCCAATATCCCGGAGATGGCGCACCGTTTCCAATAGGTCGACGGTATTCCGTGCAAACCGCGATATGGATTTCGTCAGGATGATGTGTATCCTGCCCGCTTCGCAGTCGGCAATCATTCGCTTGAACTCTTCGCGCTTTTCCTTCCCCGTGCCGGAGATGAACTTGTCGGCGTAAACGCCCGCATACTCCCACTCGGGATTGCCTTGAATGAGCCTGCTGTAATAGCTAACCTGTGCGGACAGGGAATGGCGAAGCTCCTCGGTATCCATCGATACCCTTGCATAAGCCGCGACGTGTTTCCGGACCTTGACCACCGGAACAGACGCCTCAATCTTGCTTATCCTCGGCATGACTTCGCGCCCCCTTTCACACCATATATGTCTCTGAAGCTTTTACAAGTCAAGCCGATACAACAGCTAAGTTTCCGATAATGGGGCGGTATTTCGCGAGGAATATCTTCTCGATTTCAGCGTATTCCTCCGCCGTCATGAGCCCTTCTTCCATCATGCGCCTCGCCATGCTCATGGTCGCTTGGTACATCAACTCATCGCGAAGCTGCTTCTTGCTCATTGTCGTCCCTCCCGAACCTGGCTTCTATGTAACATTGATGGCTGCAATATTTCCTCTTCACCTGCCCGTAGACGGTGAACGTCCTGCCGCAGCCGACACAGACAATTTCCCGAAAAGCTTTCCTGTTCACAAGATCAAGACGCGCGTTCCACCACTTGTTCCTGCACTTGTCCGAGCAGAACTTCTTTTCTTTCCGTCCGGGATTCTGTGCTACCGGCACTCCACAGCAAAGGCAGCGGTGCGTCCCGGAGTCGGGCTCCTCGCGTTTAGGCTTTGCCGCTCTCCTGTGGCAGAACGACTTGATGGTATTCACAGAAACGCCTACTTTTTTTGCGATCGTTCCATACCCCATTCCGGTCTTTCTTAATCCTGCAACAATCATCTTCTGATTTTCGGTCATCGGTTATCCCTCCTACTTCTTGATTAGGTCGATACGACCCCGCTCCAGCGGTCGCACCATATATTTCTCTGAATCCCCTGCAAGTCAAGCCGAAACAGCAGATAAACTTCCTATGATGGTGCGATTTTATCAGCCTCTGCTTTTGAGCTCATCGTATCTCCCCTCCTACTTCCTTAAAGAGAAAAGGAGAGCAATTTGACGAAGGTTCGTAAAAAACTTCTCTCCCTTCTTGTATTTCAGAGGACAAAAACGCTGTCTTTGGACACTGGGAAATATCTCCCTTGTTTTCTATTGACATCTCATTCCCCTCCTACTTACTGATAGAGATGGGGGACGGATTTATACGAAAAAGATACAAAAAAATTTTTTCCCGACACACTTTTGACACATCGCCTCGCTATACTACAGACAGTCAAGAACAACACAACAAATTTTTAGGAGATTGAATCAAATGAAGAAAATGATGATGGCAATGATGGCGGCGGCGATGATCTCGACCACGGGGACGGCTTTGGCGGCAACGCCGGAGCGCGGTTACTGCAGAGACAACTCACCGGCTATCGAAATGAGCTACGCGCATTGCGGCGGCGGATACTACGGCGGAGGTCGCGGAGGACGAGGCGGCTACGGCTGCGATGGTTACGGCTACGGACACCGTGGCGGTTACTGCTACGACAACGAAAACAACGAAGGCTAACACCCCAAAAACAGAACAGGCTTCCGAGGAGAAAAGCTCGGAAGCCTGTTCTTTCATTTCATAATAAAAAAAGGAGGCCGCCCGCTGAAAGGAGGTAGCGCGGGCGGTCATGACAAAAACAAAGACCGAAAAATGTTAATTATAATATACCATGAGCATAGGGAAAGAATTCAATTATATCAAGGATTCACAGCTTTTTTCGGTAGGGTTATAAAACTCAACCTACAAATGCCCTAAAATCGTGCTTGAAATGCCTTGCCCCTTTATAAATACACGGTTCTGGAATTGTAGGTTAAGATTTCGGCGGTGTTTTAATTTGCATGAAAAACGTCATCGTAAAAAGTATTTATTTCTTTACTTATTACTTTCCTCGCCATTCTATAGATTACTCCTCTCTATTGAAAAAAATCAAAGCAATACAAGAAAATTTTCTCGGCTATCGTACCCCGCTTTACCTGGACAGGGCGCTCCGTCATTCGGCTCGTCTTGTAATACCAAATATCTCCGCTGTAGCGAAACCACCAATCGACAACTTCCGCAACCTCGCCGTCACGCACATACTTCACTGAAGCCAGAAAGGTATCCGGCTTTCTTTCGATAGTTTCCTCAATGATATAGTACTCGTATGCATCCTCGTTTCCGATGTAAACATCCGCTGCACTGGTTTTCTGCGGCGAGAACATAAGAGCAAAAACCAATACGACCAGCAACGTAAGTCTTCTCAAAGTTAATCCCTCCACGAATAGTATTCACGTCTTTCAGCAGTATAATTATATCATAAACAACAAAAAATGGGCGCTGAAGGAAGCAAAATCCCTCAACGCCCATTCTGTCTATTTCGCGGCACAAAAAATGACGGCAACCGCCGCCAGCACATACGCTATATTCCTTTGCCGCTCAATGCGCCGCTTCGTCCTTCGCTCCTCTTCCTCGTACTCCTGCAATAATCTGTTGGCATTCTCCAATGAAGCTGTCTGCTCGGTCAGTTCCTTCGAGAGCCAGTCCAGCTTCACGCTGAGCATCCTCGAGTTCCTCTCGGACGCTTCCAATCTCGTCTCCGAGGCTTTCAGCATCTCCTGCAAGTTCCATAGCTTCTCCCGCTGCCCTTCGTTCACGTTCGACAACTCGCTCAAGTTCTCTTCCAACTGCGTCAGCTCCGACTCCGTGATCTCGTACATTCTCTCCTGCGCCGAGGCAAAGGAAATATCCAAGAGCAAGAAGGCCAAGAGCAACAGCAGCGCAGAGATACAGAGCCTTCTTCCGATTTCCCTCCACATCCATCACACCTCCGAAAAGCAAATGTTCCCGTCAAACGCCCGACCGTCGATTACCCATTCGTCCGTGTACTGCCACAGCACCGCGCCGTCCCAGTCGCATTCCTCGTCCCACTGGGCGCACCAAATGGGAATGCCGTCGAAAGCCTCCGTGTCGAGCTTGTTTTCCAGCCAGTCAAGGCTTGCGTAGACGCCGCAATTGTACCCGCGAATCTCGCAGACGCTGGCGAAAGCGACGCACATATCCGTGAGCGTTTGTCTGTCCGTCACGTAGTGGAGGCGCTTGTAACCGTCCGCGTCCTCCATATCGAACCAGACGCCCATCTTCAGCTTTTCCATCGTCAGGCCGCAGTCCTTCAGGATATCCGCAAGGAAATGTGCCTCCCGCTCCGCCGCATCCGCGTCCAGCGCATAGCTGTAATAGTAGACGCCGATATCAAGCCCCGCGTCCAGCGCCCCGTTCACGTTCTCATAGAACCGCTCGTCGAGATGCCTGTTCCCGTAGCCGAGCCGGACAATGGCGAACTCCACGCCCTCCTCCTTGACCGCCTGCCAGTCGATATACCCGTTGTTCTCAGAAACGTCAATTCCTCTTCTCATGATTCTCGTCCCCCTTTTCAAACTCGTCCGGGATGCCGTTGTCATCCCCGTCAATAAGCGCCCTGCCGAAAAAACCAATCGCCGCGACGAACGATACGCTCGTTATCGCGGCGATGAACTGTATCATGATTGGAAGCGGCGGCTCCTTCGTCATGACCCACACGAAAACCCAGCCGCCGATGAAGAGCATGATGCAGCCGAGTATCAGCGAAACAAAGACATACACCATAAGCCTCGGCGCTCCGCGAATCTGGAACTTTGCCGTCTTTTTGAGCGCGGACATAACCGCCCGTCTTATTCTTCCGAGCATCGGTTCACCCCTCCTTCGGTTTCTGCGGCATGTGCATGAACTTGTGGTAAATCTCTGTGATCGCCCCGTTGCCCCCGAGGTCGTGGTACGCCTGGTACATGTTCGTCACATTCTGCACGGCGTAGAACGGCGTGTTCCCTTTTTCCACGCACTCCTCGTAAAGCTGGATGATCCTGTCCCGGAGCATAGCACGGAGCCCGGAGCAGATAGCCTCGTACTCCCGATGACGGATTTCCTCCGAAGCCTGACGCTCCCCGTCACGCTTCTTGAACCACCAGCCGAAGTAGGCGATGACCGCCGAGAAAACCGCGCTGGCGCAGGAAAAGAAAAACTGCATCGCGTTGTCCATCAAAGCACCTCCCATAAAAGTCCCTCATCCTCACTGTCTCCGCTTCAGCGCCGCCGCGTTCTTCATACGGCGCAGGCGGGTGTTAGTCGAGCTCATGCGTACGACGTATTCATACCCGTCTTCGGAAGCAGGCACTTCCACCGGCTTCTCGCCCTCTTTTTCGCTATACGTGAAGACCTGCCCACTCCAATTCTCCACCGAGGATACCGCCTGAACGAGGTACGCATTCCCCTTCTCGTCAATGGGCGTTATCGCACGGACAGCGAGAAGCCCTCGGTTCCATAGCGCCGTATCCACAACCATCTCGCCTTCCGGGCTGTACACCTGCTGGAAGCATCCAAGGTATGTCCGCATATCTGAAGAATTAATTCCCCCATAGGACAGGCTGATCGGCCTCGGATAGATGACGGCATAGAAGCCGTCCTGTATGGGCATACGGAACGGCCACGATGCCTCCTCCTCGATGGCGTCAAATCCTTCAATGCGACGATCAATAACCAGAGACGGAGAACTGGCATATTTCTCGGTTTCAGGAAATATCATCAAGTTCAGCGCCCCTCCGTCATGCACATCCACATCGAAGGACGTGCTGTAGTAAGTCACGACATCGCCGTTTGTCTCGATCCAGTTCTTCGAGTCCTCCCTCGAATGGTTGATTCCGCCAAAATTCAAGGTGGCTTCCGAGAAAGCCCAGTTGTAGTAGGACCCGCTCTTGTCACCCGGATAGCTCAAGGATTCGAACACCGTCTCGGCCTCATCCCCGTCCACATGGAGATGGATGCGGTAGACAAACTCAGCGCAGAACGTGGAATCGACGGAATACTCCGAGACATTGACCAAATACTCCCACTTGTAATGGATGCGGCCAGCGCCATTCGGAGAGGAAGTAAAGGTTTGCACAAGACTCCCCCGGAGCCCTTTCCCCCGCGTATCCTTGAAGGCAAAGCCTTTCATCTCCGCGAGGATATAAAGCGACAGCTTGCCCTTGGAATCGATCCTGCCGTCCACAAGGCGGAGCGTCATGGAATTGATGCAATTATCAAGGTAGGCGCTTCTTCCAAGTTTCTCGGCGGCGGCACGGTCAAAGGCCTCCATCGCGGCCTCGGCATACTCCTTGAGGCTCCTCGTTTCGGAAATGCCCCCGTGCGTGACGGTGAACGGCGTGTCGCGCTCCGTCGGCTCGCCCGACTCCACGACTGAGACGCGCCGTTCGCTTCCCCTGAATACCTGCGTGGTCGTATCGCCGTTGTCATCTTTTATGAGCGTGATGTTCCCCGTCTCCTCCCACGTAGCCGTGAAGGTCGACCTCCCTTCCGGCTTGGAGGTACCGCCGCTTGCCCATGCCAAGACATGCGGCGTGCTGACCGTGTACACCGCGCCTCTTCCCGAGAGCGCCCACTCGCGCCCGTCCCCACCGACGTCCAAATCATAGACATAGGGAAAGCTCGATCGGGAAAGGCCAAAACTCTTCTCCGAGTCATTGGCAAAGGCAAGCCAGCCCTTGGAGTCGGCATACCTTTTGCAGCTCTTTGGGGACTGGAATATATACAGCCCGTAACTCGGATTGTTTATGGGAATTCCTTCCATGCCGTAAGACCACTGCCTCGTCGGCTCGTCCCGACCGGTCCAGCCGTAAATGATGCGCCCGTCTGTCCAAGCGGAGTCCCCGCTCTTGAAGGGGAGATTCCCCGCCAAGATGAGCTTTTCCCCGTTCTCGCCCCGCCAGCCGTCGCCTGCTGAATAAATCCGTGTCATGTACATGGCTATACCCCTATCACAACTGCCGTGTTCCCTTCGGCGAACTGGACCCAGACCGGGTCGCCGTCCTTGAGCGGCGCGTCAATGCCAATCGACAGCTTGTATTCCCTGTTGTTCACCACTACGGATTTCCCCCGGATAACGCCCCTCTCCGCCATCTGCGGCTCCTTCTTCTGTTTCCGTGCCCTGCGAAGAGCGGCGCAGAGCCTTTCCACTCCTCCCATCAATACCACCTCACCAATCTGAGAGACTGCGTGAACGATCGGGGCGTAAGCGTGACCGTGTTGCTCATGAGGAAATACACATTCCCGTCCAGCCGATATCGCGTAAAGAAATCGAAGATATGCTGGATCGTGTGAGCCCCGCCAGCGATGTTGTCCACGATGTCGAGCTGCACCTCCTCGCGCACACGCCTATCCATCCATTGCAGTTCCTCATAGATGGCCTTCCGCGTGGCGGCGTCCTCCACGGCTACGGAAGACGCCCCCGCGATGCTGTCGCCCTCGACGGTCTTCCACTCCCAGTCGATGCTGAGCGTCATGGTATCCCACCATTGCCAGGACTGGCGGACAGTCTCGTTCGGCCAGTCCGGGTAGCGGTATGTGTCGAGCGTATCCGCAAGCGGCGTGCCGTCCCCGTCATAGGTGTGCCCGTACCGCTGCCCTGTCTCAAGGCGGCTGTAGTCCGTCGACGCACTCCCGATCTCCTTGCCATCCTTGTCGTAGGTGACAACGTGCGCTTTGTTGAGCCAAGAGCCTCGAGGGGTATCGTCGTAGTCGAAGGTGCTTCTCGTCGTGCTGCCGTCCGCATTCTGCTGCTCATGCTCCAAAACCGGACTCGTCGGCCTCGCACCATCATCCGGCGACGTGGCGCTTGAGATGTACCAGTCTCCCCAGACAAGCTCCCGTCCGCCTCCCGAGCTGTCGCTATTGCCCGCCCACATCGTTCGCACAATCTCCCGGTCTATCTGCGGCCTCGTGTGCGGAAGCGGCGTAAGATCAATGACACCCTTCTCCCGCCCCCTTTGCAGCGCATGGATGACGCCGTTACGGATGAACACGTTGACCTGCATGCGCGGCACGGTGGATGACCACGAGAACAAACTCGAAAGGACGCTCTGGTAGGTCGAGAACGCCTCATACGGGTGGAAGGTTTCCTTGATCTTCCCGTTCGTTGTGCCGAGGTAAACGCTCCCATCGAAGTACTCGGCTGTCGTTCCCGGGTCTTCAAATTCCACACTGTATGACGGCTGGTAGGCCGAGGGCACGAAATCCGAGAAGTCCAGCACCAGCGGGAGGCCAAGCCCCGCCGCCACCTTCCTCAGAATCGCGCTGGCATAGATTCCCTTGGAGAGCCCCTTGACGGCATAATTGCTCGGCACCGTCCTCGCGCGGTAATAGGCGCAGTCCCCGCCGCCGACATTGAACACCAAGGGACGGTTCATCAACCGGTCGAAGTCGTACATCCCTGTGCATGACTGAACCAAGTCCCGCTCGGAGGTAGACTCTATGTCGAAAGTGTAAGGGAAATCCAAAAGCGTCCCGCTGATGCGCTGCCCTATGTTATATCGCGCCGTGGTCTCGAAGGAGAAGCGGTCAGAAAGTGTCCGCTCCTGAAGGGAAAGCCTGATTTGCCGGGTGCCGCGAACATCCACCTGTCCGCCATAATGGAAGATGATTCTCGCGGGAAGTTTCCGCATGGTGGCCCCTTTTATCCGGACATAGCCCGCCACATTCCGGCGTGTCCTGCCGTAAAGTCCGGTGGTGCGCACGGTCTTCCTCTCCGTATCCGCCTCCAAGAGAAACGACTGCGCCACAATCCGAAGGGAATCGAAGAACAACTTGACAACGATATTCCTCCGGGTATCTGCCTCAAGGAGGATGGAACGGCTTATTTTCCTTTCCGCGTCCCCGCCAAGCAGAACGTCTCGCGTCCCGTCGGCGTTTTCGTCGAGGGAGATTTCCTTGTTCGAGATGATGACATTCGAAAATAGGTTGTTTCCGTCATCACTCTGGAGGTACAGACCATCCAACAGTAAAATGGGTGCATGCTGATGGTTAAACACCTTCGTCCCATCTACCCATAATTCGAGGTAGCCGGTAACTGCGTCGGAAACGATGTGGAGAAGGAATGTCTGCAAACTGCCGGAGGGCAGCGTGTAAACGTTGTCCGCGTTGTAGTTCAAATCTTGCAGGAAAGAAATGACTGTGTTGGACGTATTCTCTTTCAGGCATATCCCTGTGATGGCACCCGGATTTGCATAGGCGCGGAATCGGGACGTCCCCTCCTCATGGTAAAGGTCGAACTTCATCCATACTTCGTCCATAGCCGGAAGGCCGAAGCAGTCCGACCTCGCTGCCTGCCAGAACGCGGTTCCAGTTTTCGACTTGGTGTCCGTCGCCACTGTTGTGACGGGGACAGCAAGCCCACCTGCATTTCCGATGTTACGATAGACTCGAGGTTGCACTCCGCTAGACAAAAGCTCGTCCATGCCGATATCAGCGTCCGAGATGATAAGGTTGCTGACCAGCGCCTTGTTGTCGTCCGACTGTATATAGAGGCTATCGAACTGTGCGCCATTGTTCACATTGCCCACGAAGCTGTAAGCGACTTTCGTGCCGTCGTCGATATAGACTTCCATCGCCCCATCGCTGCTTCCCGCCTTGAGATGAATCTTGACGGAATGGAAGCCGTTGAGGACGCCGTTTTCATGGAGTTTCCCCGTGCCGTTGATCCAGTAATTCCTGCTGTTCTCCTTCGAGGTCAGATACCCGTTCAGCCGGATTCCCGTTTCCCCCGCCGAGCCGCCGTTGTAACATCGGATGCCGCCGCCGTCATAGAGATAGACATCGAACCTTATCCATATCTCCGAGGCTTTCTGCACCCCAAAGCATGGCGTGCGGGCTGTCTGGTAGAAGGCCACGCCGGTCCTCGACGCGTGGTTGCATAATACGGTTGTCCCCGAAACGGTCAGCCTATCCGCTGTGCCGGGATTCTCATAACGCCATGCCATTGCAAGCCTCCGTTACTCTGACGGCACGACTTTCGCCGTCACCTTGATGAGGACGCTGGTATCGTTCATCGGGCTCTCGTCGTCCGAGGATGTTGCTTGGACATAGAAGAGAGTGTTCCCCGTCCCGATAGACGATTCTATGGTGATACTGTCGTCGTAGTACGAGCCATCCAGCGAAACGCCCCACTTGTAGGCCGTCGTCCCCGTGAACGAAATCTCCGTGTCCCCCTCGGTACGGTATCCCTCCTCGCATCGAAGCGCCAAGACCTGCGTGCCATACTCCTCCTCCGTCGCGTCCAAGGTGAACGTGACCGGACTATTCTGGCTCCCATCCAGCGAGACGATGGTTCCGTCCGTCCTCCCCGCTGTGGGGTTGCCCATGTAAAGGTTCATATAAGGGTTTGCCATGCTCATGACCTCCAAATCTCAATATTCGCCGTAATGTGCGACTCGAAGCGCGGCTTCCTGCGATAGCTTTTGACCACCACTCGGCCATGAAACCTTACGCCGCCCGCGTCCTTCACTTCCACAATGACGCGGCTGTTCCAATACCCTTTGACCGTTTCCCAAGCCTCCGGGGAAAAATCCAGCGTCCATGCCACCTTGTCCCCCGCCTCGATATGCCCGAAATCCTGTACGGACACACCACCAAGAATCTCGATGGTCTGCTGCCGGTCATCGGGGGTAATGGTCTCGCTCTCCGGGTTCGAGAGCGACCAGACGCTGCCGATCCTAATAGCCATATCCGTTCCCTCCCAGTGCCTGCTCCACCTGCGGCGTGATCCTGTCGGCAACGGCGTCCGCAAGTTTCGCCATAGACGCGCTGTCCTCCGTCACCGCTGTATCGATGTTCACCGTGATGTCCACATCGTTTGACGGCTGCGGACGGTTGACCTCCATCTTCGCGAGGATGCCCTGCAGGCTCCGGTTCACCGCATCCATGCCGTCCCGTCCGCCCGCCTCGTTCAGCCTGTCGTAGCTCGACTGCGTGCCCCGGATAATCTCCATATCGTGCCCTGCGTTCATCATGGCCCTTGTGGCCGCGTCGAGGTTCGACTGCGTCCCCCGGATGATCTCCATGCCCGCGCCCTTGTCTTCAAAGCCGCCGCCCACACCAGGCGTCTGACCGTCGTGGAGATAGTTCTGTATCTCCGGCGAATCCCATGCCGACCGGCTCCCGTTGATGGCGTTTGAAAGGTCTGCTGTGGGCAGGGACTTCACATCCGTGACGATCCCCTTGGCGACATACTCGTAGATTGCCTTCGTGTAGTCCGCCGTAGTCTGCATAGGAGCCTGGAGACTGCTCATACCGCCTGCCTCACCCGAACTTCCCGTCAGCCCGCCCCCGTACATCTTCTGAAGCACCGCTTTCTTGGCGGCGTCGAAGGCGTTGAGCGTCTGGACATCCAGCTGACCGATATAGTCGTCCTTTTTCATCTGGTAGGCTTCAAGGCCTTTCATGCCGCCCGTGAGATAAGCGTTCAGCGCCTCCCTCTCCTGCGTCATGACCGCCCGGTTCCGGTTCACGATGGCGTCCACCTTGGCCTGCTCCGCCCACTTCGTGGCCTCCGCCTCGTCGACGCCCTTCTTCTTCCAGGCCTCCGTCTCCCTGTCGATGGCGGCGAGCCGCTGCTCAAGGCCGGTGCGCCAGATGTCGTTGATCTTCGAGACTGTGTCCCTCTCGAAGTTTTCCATCACCTTGGCTTTCTGCGCCTCGGCGTTCCTGTCGATAAGCACCGCCGACTCGTCCGTGAGCGTGCCGCCCGCCGCCCTGTATTTCTCGCGCAGTTCCTCGGCCTTCCTGTCGATATCCCGGAGAGCGTTCTCAAGGTCGCTCCCCGTGACGGAAAGGATACTGTCCTTGAGGCTCGTGTCCATTTCCCGGCGCTGCTTGTCGTACTTGGCGAGGATTTCCTCGCGCTCGGCAGCGAATTTCTTCTCGATGCGGCTCCGCTCCGCCGCCACCTCGCCCTCCTTGGCAAGCTCCGCCTGCTTCCTCTTCTCGATGTCGGCAAGTTCCCTCTCCATAGCGGAGGCATGATACTTGAGCTTAATCTCGTTCAGGTCTTCCTGAAGCTGCCGCTCGGCCTGCTCCTCTTCCTTACGCCTGATCTCCGCAAGCGCCGACTCGCGTTTTGCGGCCTTCTCCGCCGTCTCGGCCTCCCGCTGTGCAACCTCATCCGCATCGGGGGCGATTCCGTAGTACTCCCGCCAGTTCGCCATGCGGTAAATGATGCCGTTGATGCTCTCGATGACTTCCGTAATCTCGGGAACGATCGCGTTCCCCACAGGGATAAGCGCCGCCCCGAAGGACTGCTTGAGCCGTGTCACATGCATCTCCAGCTTCGCCACGTTGTCCGTGAGTTCCGCCGCACCCTCCGGGTTGAAGATGCCTTTCTTCTCAAGACTCTCTGCCGTAGGTTTGTATGTAGATTCCAGCTTGTTCATGAGGTCGAGGAGGAACTGCGAACGCATGCCGAGCCCGTCGGCGTACTCTTCGATCCTTCCCGCAGCCTGCGCCTTCTTGAAGCCCTCCGCCAGACGGTCGAGAGCCTCCGCCTCGTCAACGATCTTCCCTTCGCTGTCCTTGAGCGAGACGCCGAACTTGTCCAGCGTCTTCGTCACAAGGTTCCCGTTCTCGCCTGCCGTCAATATCTGCCTGCCAAGGGTCGTGAGCCATCTGTGCAGCGTGTAGGCGTCGCCTCCGCCCGCCGCGAGGCTCGTGACGGCGACGAGCTTCTTCGCCTCCTCCGTCGTGACGCCGATCTGGCTCCCCAAATCGTACACGGACGCCTGGGCGCTTGCTGCGTCCATCATGGCTTCCTTGAGCTTGCACAGAACGCCGACAGTCATCGCAAGCGCGGCAGCTACGGCTGCCGCCGTAGGGTGAAGGCTGGCAAGTCCCTCGACAAGGCCGTATACGCCGCCGCCCGCCTCCCTGGACGCAAGCGCAAGGTCCTTCAGACCTCCGAGAGCGTTTCCTGTCCCCTCGCCCCCGCCGCTCATGCCGAGTATCGAGGAAAGGCGGCGCTGCTCCGCTTCCATCTTCGCCGTGTTGAGCTGCTGCTCCATCAGCCTGCGCTTTGCCGCACTCTGCACCCTGTCCGGCGCTCCGCTCTTCTGCGCCTGCTCAAGGTTTCGCTGGAGAATCAGCGTCTTCTGGTTCTGTATCTCGAGCTGCTTCGTGATGGCCTCGTACTTGACCTTGATCTTGTCGAGGACCGTCCCGGTCCCCTCCAGCTTTGCCATGTCGATGTCGGCCTGAATCTTTATCTGCCGGTTCTCGCTGTTCAGTTTTGCAAGGGCGTCCTTCACGCTCCTGTCCGCCAGGGCAAGCCCCTCGTCAAGCTCGGAGAGGTCAACGCCCAAAGACAGGTAAAGGCTCGCTATCGTCTGTCCCTTGTCCGCCATCAGAACACCACATCCTCAATGTAAACCGGCGGGTTCTCCGCCTTGTCGATGACCAGGAGCTGGTCAAGCACGAAAGCCATGTCCGCCCTGTCCACTTCCTCGATCGTCCATCCGTACCGCTCCTGCAAGCGGTGGTAAAAAAGCAATACGCTCTCGTATGCCGTCAGTCTTGCGGCCCTTCGACCGCCTCCGCGTTTGGGAGTTTTTCGAGCCTCGAGAAAGCCGCGCCGAAGATGTGCTGCGCACAGGCCCGGTAGACGGGGATGACTTCCGACACTTCCATGCCTTCCAGTTCCTCCGGCTCTATGCCATAAACTATCGCAATAATGGAAAGATAACCGTCCAGCCTTTTGGAGAGGTCGGGGCTTTCCTTCCGCTCCTTCTCGTCCCATGCCAAAAGCGCACGCCACATCCTCATCGTGATGGGCTGCGGCTGATATTTCTTCCCGTTGATTTCCAATGTTTCCATGATCCACACCTCACATTGCCGTGTACCAGCTTGCAATGGCCTCGGAATCCGCGCCCGCCGACTCCTCGTCCGCGTACTTCGCTGCAAGACCGTCCGACAAGCGGTAGATGGCCGTCGCTGTCATCGTCGGCGTCTGGTACTCGATGTTCTCGTTCTTCGTGCTGCTCGATTCCTCCGGCTCGTTGAACTTGACCTTGAGGAACTTCACGAACCTTGCCGTCCCGTTGGCCTTGTCGCTCTGGAACGCGATGCCGAAATAAGGCGCAGAGTCCTTGCTCGATACGGTCATCACGCCGTCGTCCACCCGGTGCCCCAAAAGGTATGCCTTGTATTCGAGCGGAAGCGCGGCGGTATCGAAGGTCAGCGTGTATTCGCTGATGACGTTGGACGCCTCGATGCTCTGGTTGTCCGCGTAAAGCTGCGCCTCGCTGTTCTTCGGCTGGATCTTGACCGAGATCAGAACCTTCCCCATATCCACCGGAGTCTCGTATGTAGTCGCCGGATTTTCCCCCGCGACATCCGTCAGCATCTTCGCCACATGGAGATGCTGGACGCCGATAAAGTTCGAGCTTACCATTCCTGGTGTCAGTGGCATATTAATCACTTTCCTTTCTTATTTTTCGGTCAGGGCCTTCCTGACCGCCTCTATGATGGCTTCCTTCGCCGCGTCCCTGTTGGCGTCGAAGGCCGGATACATAAACGGACGGGCAATGCGCGGATCGAACTCCACGAACTGCCCGTACGCTATGCCCTTCTTGTTCCTCGCGTCAGCCGAGATGCGGCAGTAAAGCCCGCCGTTATATTCCACGACCTTGATGGACTCCGCGAGCTTTCCCGTATCGACCGGGCATCGGCTCTTCGCGTCGTCCCGGATGATTTCCGCCTGCTTTTTCACCTCCGCACCGGCCATCTCCACCGCTTTCTGACCGCGCTCCCGCAGGATGGACGAGATGATGCCGCTATTCACCCTGCCACGGACGAAAGCGCCGGTTCGCTTTTTCCCCGCCATCTTGCTTCCCCCTCACTTCCCGCACACGATGACGAAACGGATGACGCGGAAATAGACGCCGTCATGGATGTCCCGTGCGTCCTTCCGCATGAATCCAAGAGAGGTCATCGCGGCCTCGACCTTGGCTTCCAGTTCCCCGTACTCGTCGTCCACAGTCCCGATGGAGACCTGGAAAGTGCTCCGAAATCCCCTCTCCCTGCCATCGGCATGGAGCGCCGGGACATTCGAGATTTCCTGATAGACCACGAAAGGACGGCTGTTGCGTCCCTTGTACTCCTGGACATACTTCACGACGGGGACGGAAAGCGCCTCCGTCAGCGCATCCCTGACCCTCGTCTGGAGCTCAATACTCGTCATGATCCCGCCTCCACCATTTCCCGGCATTGGAGCTGGAGCCACACATGCCGCCCGTCGATATCCATCGGCGGGAGCGTCTGCTCCAAAATTCTGCCGCCGTACACGATGCGGTCGTGAAGGGAAATATCCGCCCGATAGCGGATGGTGATGCGGTATTCGAGTTCCGGCACCGACTCCGCCGCATGATCCGCGATGCGCGTCCCGAAAGGCTCTATATCCGCCCAGACCTTGAAGTCTCTCTCTCCTGTGTAGGCGAAGGTTTCAACGCCGCGCTCGTTCATGACGCTGACGGCTTTTTCGACCGTCACGCGGTTCCGGATCGTGTTCACTGTGGTGCGCCGCATCAGAAAGTCTCCTTCCTCACGCCGAAAAGAAGCGCCCGGAGCGTCAGCATGAGCTCTCTGTGGTCGGCCTCCTCGCGGTGCTCGTAAAGATAGGACGCCGCATAAAGGACAGCAGTTTTCGCGAGACCGCCGAGCGACGCATAATCTTCCGCGTCCTCTGCCCGAGCCACCGCCGTACAAAGGCTCTCCGCCGTGGCAAGAAGCCCCTCAAGCAAAGTGTCCTCATCCGGCGTGTCGATCCTCAGATATTCCTTGAGTTCTTCAAGCGTCACGGACACGACATCCGCCTCCCTTCAAAAAATAATGGGGAGCCAACAAGACTCCCCATTACAGTTCATAGCGTCATCAGGACGCAATCTTCAGCACTCTCACGGCCTCCGGCAACACGAGGACACCGTCGACGCGCTCCTTCATGACATAGCCCGTCATGTCGTTGCCCGCGTAGAGCTCGCGAAGCTCCTGGATGGTGCGGGTGCCGCGGTCGCCGATGTTGTAGTAGCTCATGTCGCCGAACGCGATGACCGCCGCGCCCGGAGCGATGGCCGGAGCGTAGGTCGAGGTGTAAACCGGATAGCCCAGGAGACGGTCGGGCTCATCCGCCTGGTAGCTCGGCTGCCACATATACAGCTTGTTCTCGTCCTTGAGCTTCCGGATCGAGG
>CAMHER010000013.1 GCA_946184215.1 uncultured Clostridia bacterium
ATGATCGCGGACGGCGAGAGCTATGAGATCACCCTCACGACCGGCTGGTAAGCTCTCTGCCAGGGAGATCTGCATCCTTGCGCTCTTGGGCGCGCTGCTCTTTGCGACAAAGGCGGCTCTCTCCTCGATCCCGAACATCAACCTCAACGCCGTGATCCTCATCCTCACGACGGTCTTCTTCGGCTGGCGGGCGATGTATGCCGTCGCTATCTACGTCATGCTCGAGGGACTGATCTTCGGCGGCGGGGTCTGGTGGTTCGGCTATCTCTACACCTGGCCGCTGCTGGTCGCGGTCGCGATGGCCTTCCGCAAAAACGATTCCGCGCTCGTGTGGGCGGTGATCGCGGCGGTGTTCGGCCTCGTGTTCGGGCCGCTGATGTATCTGGAGTGGTTCGCCATCAACGGCGGCTGGGAGGGCTTTTTTGCCATGTGGGTCGCGGGCATCCCCTATGACCTGACGCACTGCGGCGGCAACTTTGTCTTCACGCTGGCGCTCTACCGGCCGCTGTACCGGGTGATGGAAAAATACCTCGGCACGCCGGCGGTGCATGCATGTCAGATCTCCGAAGAAACATAGCAAAAAAACCTGTGAAAACAAATCGTTTTCACAGGTTTTTGTTATTTCCCGCTTTTCCCGCGGAGAGGGCGGAAACTCAATCCTGTCCCGGCACCTGCGGCAGACCCGCAAAGCCGCGCGCAAGATCCTCGTCCGTGGGGATATAGTCGCTCATCAATCCGTCGTTGAAATTCTGATACGCGACGAGATCGAAATAGCCCGTGCCGGTCAGACCGAAGAGGATGTCCTTTTCCTCGCCCGTCTCCTTGCACTTCAGGGCCTCGTCGATGGCGACGCGGATGGCGTGGCTGCTCTCCGGGGCGGGCAGGATGCCCTCGACGCGGGCAAAGAGCTCCGCAGCCTCGAAGACCGAGGTCTGCTCGACGGCGCGGGCCTCCATCAGCCCGTCGGCGTAAAGCTGCGAGAGCGTGGGCGACATGCCGTGGAAGCGCAGCCCGCCGGCGTGGTTGGCCGAGGGGATGAAGCCGCTTCCGAGCGTGTACATCTTCGCCAGCGGGCAGATCATGCCCGTGTCGCAGAAGTCATAGGCAAATTTGCCGCGCGTGAAGCTGGGGCAGGAGGCGGGCTCCACGGCAATGATGCGGTAATCCGCCTCGCCGCGCAGCTTCTCGCCCATGAAGGGGCTGATCAGGCCGCCCAGGTTCGACCCGCCGCCGGCGCAGCCGATGATGATGTCGGGCTTCACGCCGTATTTGTCCAGCGCGGTCTTGGCCTCAAGGCCGATCACGCTCTGGTGCAGCAGCACCTGGTTGAGCACGCTGCCCAGCACATAGCGGTAGCCGGGGTTGGCGGTCGCAACCTCAACAGCCTCGGAAATCGCGCAGCCGAGGGAGCCGGTCGTGCCCGGGAACTCCTCCAGGATCCGGCGTCCCACGGCCGTGGTATTGGACGGGGACGGGGTCACCTCTGCGCCGTAGGTGCGCATGACCTCGCGGCGGAAGGGCTTCTGCTCATAGCTGACCTTGACCATGAACACCTTGCAGTCGAGCCCGAGGTACGCGCAGGCCATCGACAGCGCGGTGCCCCACTGGCCGGCGCCGGTCTCGGTGGTCACGCCCTTCAAGCCCTGCTTCTTGGCGTAATAGGCCTGGGCGATGGCGGAGTTGAGCTTGTGGCTGCCGGAGGTGTTGTTGCCCTCGAACTTGTAATAGATATGCGCGGGCGTGCCGAGCTTTTCTTCCAGACAGTAGGCGCGCACCAGCGGCGAGGGGCGGTACATCTTGTAAAAGTCGCGGATCTCCTGCGGGATCGGAACATAGGCGGTGTCGTTGTCCAGCTCCTGCGCCACCAGCTCTTCGCAGAACACGGCGCCCAGCTCCTCGGCCGTCATCGGCTTGCCGGTGCCGGGGTTGAGCAGCGGCGCGGGCTTCGTCTTCATATCCGCGCGCATGTTGTACCAGGCCTGCGGGATCTCCTCCTCGGAAAGATAGATTTTATAGGGAATTTCAGGGGATTTCATACTCATGGTTTTTTCTCCTTTCAATGATCATGACGGGCGGTTTTTTCTTCCTGCTTGACGCTTACCGCCGCCATCGCCTTCCGGGGATCTGTTTCATACTGCAAGCCCTCCTGAAAAAACAAAAAATCCCATCCCAGCATCTGTGCTGGGACAGGAAACTTCCTGCGGTGCCACCCGGCTTGGCGCTCCTGATAAAGCGCCCTCTTTTCGCATACGGTCATATGCGGATCGTTGTTAACGGAGAAGTCCGCTCCGTCGCCCATACTCCGCCCTGGGGGCGTTTCTGTTTGCCCTCGGAAGTCCATTCGGTCCGGCACTTTCCGCCGCGATCACAGCATCCGCGGCTCTCTGCGGGAAAGGAGGGGAGACCTACTCACTCTTCCTCTTCGGTTTGGCTGCATGATACCACGCGCCCGCGCCCTTGTCAAGAAAAATTTCAGCGATTTAAAGCGACACGCTCACTCTAAGCAAATAAAATCAGAACAATACCGATCAAAAGCAGAACGATCCCGGCAGCAAACTCGATCAGTCCGACCCTGCGGGCATATTGGTCTCCTTTCCGCCCCGCTTCCCGTTCCGCTTTGAAATCGTTGATCAAATCATATTTCTTCCTGAAATATATAAAATAGCCAAACACCAAAAACGCCAAACCCAATATGATCGTGGTTGTTTTCAAAACGATCATCGGACACCTCCCAAAAAGACCGCGCAAAACACAAAATCGGAATACCTTGTGAGACCTCCGCTTTAGAAGGGAAACGCCCCGGTGCACAAGTGAGGAAATGACAACCGTTTTTGCGATTGTCATTTCCAAGCCGTGCGGAGTGATCTCAGATCTGGTGCACCGGGGCAATCCAAATTCAATCCCATACCGTCGCAAAGCCCAACGAAGTGGGTTTGCGACGGAAAAGGAAAAACAAGATCGCCGGTCGATGTGGCGGTGCGTGTGCCGCCACAAGACCTTGCGGTCTTGTTTTGACATGGTGCCGGTGGCCCGACTCGAACGGGTACGCTGCAAAACAGCAAGGGATTTTAAGTCCCTGGTGTCTACCATTCCACCACACCGGCATATATCGAGTATAAATTTACCACCGGCGCACGGAGCTGTCAAGGCTCGGCTTCCGCTTGACCGCAGGGGGCAGAATCGGGTATACTTCTTGCGTAAAAGAGAGGAAACGGTGATAGTATGGTACGAAAGATCACATTCAAAGAGGCGGGGCGCATCCTTGCGGAGGAGAAAAACGCCGTGCTGCTCGACGTGCGCGAGGAGGACGAATACATCACCGGCCACGCGATCGACGCGCTGTTGCTGCCCGTTGACGAGATCACGCCGCAGCGCGCGGCGGAGGCGCTGCCGGACAGGGACGCGCCGATCCTTGTCTACTGCCGCAGCGGACGGCGCAGCCGCCGGGCGGCGAAGCTGCTCGACGGCTTCGGCTATACACAGCTTTACGACCTCGGCAGCCTGATCGGCTGGCCGTACGGACTGGAATAAAAAGGAGTATTGCCATGAGCAACGCCGCGGCGCTCCCAAAAGAGAATATTTGCGTCGGCCTGCTGGCCCATGTAGACGCGGGGAAGACCACGCTTTCCGAGGCGATGCTCTACCTCTCCGGACGGCTGCGGAAGCTGGGGCGCGTCGATCACCGCGACAGCTTTCTCGACACCCACCGCCTGGAGCGTGAGCGGGGCATTACGATTTTCTCCAAGCAGGCCGTTGTCGAGCTGCCAAAGCACACCGTCACGCTGATGGACACGCCGGGGCATGTGGACTTTGCCGCGGAAACGGAGCGGACACTCGGCGTGCTCGACTGCGCGGTGCTCATCATCAGCGGTCTTGACGGCGTGCAGGCCCATACCGAGACACTCTGGCGGCTTTTGAAGCGAAACGGCGTGCCCTGCTTTGTGTTTGTGACAAAAATGGATCTCTCGGTGCGGCCGCGTGAGGAGCTGCTGGCGGAACTGCAGACGCGCCTGGACGAGCGCTGCGTGGATTTTTCCCGGCGGGACGAGACCTTCCGGGAGCAGATCGCCCTCTGCGACGAGGCGATGATGGACAGGATCCTCTCCGGCGGCGAGCCGTCGGACGAGGAGCTGGCCGGCCTGATCGCGCGCCGGGCGCTGTTCCCCTGCTTCTTCGGCTCGGGGCTGCGGCTTGACGGCGTGGAGGAGCTGCTCCAGGCCATCGACGCTCTTGCGCCGGTGCGCGAGAGAAAGGAAGCTTTCGCCGCGCGGGTGTTCAAGCTTGCCCACGACCCACAGGGGACGCGGCTGTGCTTTCTCAAGCTGCTGGGCGGCGAGCTGGCGACACGGCAGACGCTGCGCTATCGCGGCGCGGACGGACAGGAGCGGGAGGAGAAGATCACCCAACTGCGCCTGTATTCCGGCGCCAAATTTGACGCGGTGGAGCGCGCCTTTCCCGGACAGGTGGTGGCCGCGGCGGGCCTGTCCGATATCCGCCCGGGTCAGGGTCTGGGCGCCGCAGCGGACGCGCCGGCGGCCGAGCTTGAGGCGGTGATGGGCTACCGGGTGGTGCCGCCCGCGGGCGTCGATCCCGTACAGATGCTGCCAAAGCTGCAGCTGCTGCAGGAGGAGGATCCCCAGCTCTGTGTTGCCTGGAACGAGAGAAAGAAACAGATCGAGCTGCGTCTGATGGGACAGGTGCAGCGCGAGGTGATCGAGCGTCTGGTCAAAGACCGCTTTGACTGGGCCATCACCCTTGACGCCGGTCACGTCCTCTACCGCGAGACGATCGCGGAACGGGTCGAGGGCGTGGGGCATTTCGAGCCGCTGCGCCACTATGCCGAGGTGCACCTGATCCTGGAGCCGCTGCCGCGCGGCAGCGGCCTTGTCTTTGACACGGTCTGCAGCGAGGACGCGTTGGACCGCAACTGGCAGCGCCTGATCCTGACGCATCTGGCCGAAAAGACGCACCTGGGCGTGCTGACCGGCGCGCCCATCACGGATATGAAAATCACCCTGGCGGCCGGACGGGCTCACATCAAGCACACCGAGGGCGGCGATTTCCGCGAGGCTACCTACCGCGCCGTGCGGCAGGGCCTGATGCGCGCGAAGAGCGTGCTCCTCGAGCCCTGGTATGCCTTCACCATCGAGCTGCCGGGGGAGAATATCGGCCGCGCCATGAGCGATATTCGGGAAAAGCACGGCAGCTTCGACGCGCCTCAGAGCAACGGCGAGACGGCCTGTCTGCGGGGCAGCGTGCCCTGCGCGGCCATGGGCGGCTATGCCGAGGAGCTGATGAGCTATTCCCGGGGCCGCGGCCGGATCAGCCTGCGGCCGGACGGCTACCGGCCCTGCCGCGACCAGGCGGCGGTCGTTGCCGCCGCCGGCTATGACCCGACCTCGGACACGGACAACACCCCCGACAGTGTGTTCTGCGCCCACGGCGGCGGCTTCACGGTGAAGTGGAATGAGGTGGAGAACTATATGCACCTCGAAAGCTGCCTGCGCGCCCCGAGCGAGGCGCCGCAGCTGCGGCAGCGCGCCTCTCTGTCCATCGATGAGCGCGAGCTTGAGACCATCATGGAGCGGGAGTTCGGTCCCATCCGGCGGCCGCAGTACAGCGCGGGGATAAAAAACGAGGCTGTCGCCTCCGCACCGGCGGCGTCGCGCCGGGCGTATTTGATCGTGGACGGCTATAACCTGATCTTCGCCTGGGACGAGCTCAAGGCGCTGGCCGCCGAGCGGCTGGATCTGGCCCGCGGGCGGCTGATGGACATGCTCTCGAGCTACTGCGGCTTTACGAAAAGCGAGCTGGTGCTGGTCTTCGACGGCTACCGTACCCCCGGCAATCCCGGTACGCGGGAGGATTATCACAACATCCACGTCGTCTTCACCCCCGCCGGAGAGACCGGCGACATGTATATCGAACGACTTGCGGACGAGATCGGAAAGAACTACGATGTGCGCGTCGTGACCAGCGACAACCTGATCCGCCTCTCCGCGCTGCGCTCCGGCGTGCTCCGCACCGGCTCAAAGGAATTTGCCGGCGAGGTGGAGTGGGTGCTGGGGCAGATCGACGAGGTCTTGAAGAAAAGCAATCAGGGCGCACATCAGACCAAACTGAAGGATGGAAGATTATAAAGAACTGCTGCGCCGGGCCGAGGATCTTGCCCGCCGCTGCGAAAAGAGCGGCAGCGTGACGCACACAAGCTTTTTAACGCCCGCCGAGCGCTGCGAGCTGGAAGGCTGGGCAAAGCACAACGCGCTCTGCCGCGTGCTGTTCCACGGCGGCGGGAAGGAATGCGAGCGCTGCGCGGCCTTCTTCCTGCCCGACTGGCTGGAGGAAGAGAGCTTTGAACCCTCGGAATATCTCTGCGCGATCCGGCTGACGGCCTTTTTCGGCGCGCCGGGGCACCGGGACTATATGGGCGCGCTGCTGGGCATGGGCATCGGCCGCGAATGGCTGGGCGACATCCTGGTAAAGGATAATCTCGCCTATGTCTTCTGCCTGCCGAGCGTGCAGAAGCACCTCCTCTCGATCGACAAGGTCGGGCGCTGCACCGTCCGGGCCGAGGCGGTCGCCCTTGCCGACGTCCCGGCGCCCGAGCGGCAGATCAAGGAGAAGCGCTTTAGCGTCCAGAGCCCGCGTCTCGACGCCGTTGTGGGCGGGCTGTTCGATCTCAGCCGCAGCGAGAGCGCGCGGCAAATCGAAGCCGGAGGCGTGAGCGTCAACTACCGCGAGTGTCTCAAGACCGATCTCACCGTGCGCGAGGGCGACATGATTTCCCTGCGGGGCAAGGGCAAGGGCCGCATCGCCGCGATCGGAGGCACCTCCCGCAAGGGCAGGCTCTTCATCAGCGGAGAAGTGTTTGTATAGCGCGTTTCTCAACAACAGATCCCGCGGGCGGGACTTGCAACTTCCCCGAACGGGTGTATAATAAAAGCATCAAAACAGCAGGCGAATCTTTGTCTCGGCAAAGCCCGCCTGCTTTTTTCAAATCGGAGGAGGAGAGACATGAACAGGAAACGCGAAGACAGCTTTCTTTCCCGCTGCGCCTACGGTGTGGCGGACATCTACGGCGGAGGCGCCTTTGTCATCATCGGCACCTTCTTCACGGTCTTTCTCACCAAGGCGCTGGGCATGCCGCCGGCTCTGGCCGGCACGATCCCGCTGATCGGCAAGGTCTGGGACGCCGTGACCGACCCGGTCATGGGCAACATCACCGACCGCACACACTCCCGCTTCGGCGCCAAGCGCTTTTATATCCTGATCGGCGCCTTTGTCTCGGCCGTCACCTTTATCCTGATGTGGGTGCCGCTGCCCCAGGCCTCGGTGGGGCTGAAGTACATCTTCTATGTGCTGATGTATATGCTCTTCTCCACCGGCTTTACGATCGTCATGGTGCCCTACAACGCGCTTTTGCCCGACATGGTGGACGACTATACCCAGCGCGGCCGCTATACCGGCGTGCGCATGGCCTTCTCCGCCTTCGGCAACATCATCGCGGGGCTGGGCTCCACGCTCATCATCACCGACAACACCGACTCTTCGCGCTATGTGCTTGCGGCCCTCATCTTCGGCGCGCTGTTTGGCCTTGCAATCCTGCTGACCTTCTTCGGCACCTGGGAAAAGGAAAAGCCGGTCATCAAAATCAGCCTGCGCGAGAGCTTTGTCCAGTCCTTCACGGTGTATAAAAGCCGCTGCTTCCGCCTCTTTATCCTGATCTTCATCTTCGGCCAGGCAGCCACCGACTTTGTCACCGGCCTTGCCGTGTACTACATCGACGACGTGCTCAACGCCTACGGCGGCGGGCGCTTTACCTACCTCATGGGCGTCATCCTGATCTCCCAGTTCATCGGCATGCTGATCTTCAACCCCGTCATGGCAAAGACCGATAAGAAGATGCCGATCCTCATCGGCTTCCCGGTGCGCATCGCCGCGACGCTGGCCATGCTCGCCTTCTCCCACGAGGGCGCGCCCTTTGCCGTGATCCTGGGCCTGACCTTTATCATCGGGCTCGGCATGGCGGGCTCTTCGGTGACGATCTACGCGATCCTCGCGGACATGGCGGACGTGGACGAGCTGATCACCTCCCTCAACCGGCCCGGCACCTGCTCCGGCATGGCGACCTTTATCCGCAAGATCTGCGCGGGCTTGTCGGTGAGCATCATCGGCCTTATGCTGGCCATGGTGGGCTATGACGAGACGATCGCTGCCGCCGGCGCGCGCCAGGCCGCCGCAACCCAGGCGGGCATCGCCTATATCTACATCTTCGTGCCGGTGGCCCTGTGCCTCATTACGATCTTCGTCACGGCCCGCTTCCCGCTGGATAAAAAGGCCTTCGCCGTCATTCGCCGCGAGATCGCCCGCCGAAAGGGCGAGGATGCAAGCGTGCCCACGGCCGAGGAGATCGCGATCTGCGAAAAGGTCACGGGCTACCGCTTCGATCAGCTGTGGAGGCGCGACAACGCGCTGAAAATGTAAAAAAGAAACAGCAAAAGCTCCCGCTGCCACAGGCAGCGGGAGCTTTTGCATAAAGCGGCTTATTCGACTTCGACCACGCCGTCTTCCCTGACGGTGACGGTCATGCCGGTCTTGACATAAGCGAGGAACTCCTCGCCTAAGCCGTCGACGACGGGCATCTTCGCCTCGGTCCACACGTCGCCCAGGATCGCGCCGGACGCCGCCAGCGAGTCGATCGGCAGTGAGAAGAGCATGCAGGCGGGCTGCTTGCCCATGGAGCAGGCGGTGTAGAGAACCATGCCGCCGGTGGTCGAGCCGATCGTCATCGGCAGGCACAGCGCCTTGCCCAGCATCGGCTTTTTATAGATGTCGGGGTTGTTCTGATCACCGCACTTTACCTGCTTGTCGCCGAACATCAGCGCCATCTGATAGCTCGCGAGCGTGTTGAAGCCGCCCCTGGAGACCAGCGCTTCGGCCGTGCAGGTGCCGGGAACGATCACGCGGCCCTTGAACTGTTTCATTTCGCCGCCTCCTTTGTGGTAATGATCGAAAGGATCTCCGCCTCGGTGTAATAGCGCGCGCTGGTATAGGTGCGCAGCTTGTTCGAGCAGGTGATGACCGCCTTCTTCTTGCACAGGGGGTTGTTCATGTACATCAGCGGGCAGATATAGCTGAGGATGACGCCGTAGGTGCGCAGCTTGGAGGCATAAACGGTCTTTTCAAATTCCTTGAGCACGGGCGTCGAGGCGGTAAACACCGTCGGTACCGTGACCTGGGGCAGACTCTTGGCGCGCAGGGCGGCTTCGATCCTGTCCGTCCAGTCGATGAGCTGCTGCATCGTCAGATGCGGGCAGCCGACGAAGCACAGCTGCGGCTTTGCCTCCGGGTCCTTCCACACCACGGGATAGCTGCGTTTGACGCGCTCAAGCTCGGCGTCGTCGATCACATAGACCTGGGCGCCCTCGCGGATCAGCGCCTCTCCCTGTTCTTTCGCCTCCGGCGTCAGGTTTTCGATGTGATACAGACCCACCGCGCCGTTCGAGGCCGTCGCCGCGCCGAAGTCCTTGAGGTAGGCGCAGGCGGCCTTATCGAGCTCGGTCCCCAGCCACTTGTCCAGCCCCTTGACGTAGGGCACCTCCTCCATGACCTTCATGCCGATGGCCGAGCCGAGCAGCTGCGCCTCCGGCCTGTGCTTGCACCTGAGCTCCACGACCCAGCTGGCCTTGCGGCCCTCGTCGGTCAAAAGGCCGAATTCCGGCACGAAGCCGGCGATCGAGCCCATCAGCTCGATGATGCCGGAGTTGCGGTTGCACCTGGCGCCGAGCACGCTGTTGGCGTACACGACGGCCGAGCTCTCCGCCCAGGAGAGCACGTCGCCCTTTTCGGGTTTGTTGCCGACCTCGTCGAGATAGCAGGTGCAGGTATAGTCGTCGTCGGACGTGATGCCCAGCCTGCGCAGCTGCTCCTCATAGGGCTTCTGGTCGGTGTACATGATCTTTTTGAATACAAGATCCTCCAGCAGCGAGGAGGGCACGTTGGGGTCGAGCGGCTTGGGGTCGGCCGTGAACTTCTGGCCGCTGACGAGCCCGGCGTCAAGCAGCTGGTCATAGAGCGCGTAGACCGGCTTGATCGCCTTGAGACCGAAGGAGATGACCGTGTGGCCGTATTTGCTCGTCACCGGCACCATGCGCTCGGCGCCGAAGGCGTCGCCGTACATCACAAGCGTCTTGACGACCTTGGCCATGGTCTCGCCCTTCGCGCCGTCGAGCAGCGCCTGCTGCTCCGGGGTCAGGATCATAACTATCACTCCCTGATATCAAATTTTTCCTGTTTTGGCGCATTTTACGCCACTTTTACCTGCTAATATTCTATCATTCTGCTGCGGGAAAGTCAACCGACGCCAATGCTGAAAAGACCTTGCCCCTCTCTCCCGATCCGGAAGAGAGGGGCAACAGTTTTGCATCAGTTTTCCCGCTCGACAAGGTATCTGTCCCGCAGCTCGGAGCCGATCAGGGCTTTGCCGGCCGAAAGCGCGCGGAAATTTAAGTCCTCCGTGCCCGCGGGGATGTGGCGGGAAACGGCCTCGCGCAGGGTCTCCTCGTCAAACAGACCGAACAGCTCGTTGATCGCGCCGACGGCGACGATGTTGGCCGTAATGGTCTTGCCCACGGTTTCCCGCGCGCAGCGCAGGATCGGGACGGATACGACGCGCTCGCTGTCGAGAAAGGCCGGGGCGGACAGACTCTCGTCGATCATGACGACGCCGTCCTCCGCCAGCTCCGGCGCGTATTTATCCAGCGCGTTTTGGGTAAGGGCAAGCAGAAAATCGTTCTGCTGCACCTTGGAGAACCAGATCGTGTCGCGGCTGATGATGCACTCGGCCTTGCTCGAGCCGCCGCGCGCCTCCGGCCCGTAGGCCTGGGACTGGACGGCGTGCAGGCCTTTTACGACCGCAGCCTCGGCAAAGATCACGCTGGCCAGGATCACGCCCTGCCCGCCGGAGCCGGTGAAGCGCATTTCAAACCTGTTTTTCATTACCTGGCGCCTCCTTTGTTGCCGCCCCGGGCGCGCTCGATGACCTTGGCATACTCCTCGGTGTACTCGGGATAGTCGTTGTACGAGAGGATGCCGATGAGCTTCTTGTCGGCACGCTCGGCCTCGGGCATGTGATAATACCGCGCCGTGGGGATCAGATGGTCGCGCTGCCAGCGGAGCATCTCCACGGCGTCGCCCTTCTTGTTCTTGCGGCCGTAGTAGGTCGGGCAGATCGAATACACGTCGACCAGCGAAAAGCCCTTGTGCAGGATGGCTTCCTTGATGATGTCGATGGTCTCGCGCACGTGGTAAATGTCGCCGCGCGCGGCAAAGGAAGCGCCGGCGCCGGTGGCGAGGTTGGCGATGTCAAAGGGACGGTCCACGTTGCCGTAAGGGGCGGTGGTGGCCCTGTCGCCGTTGGGCGTGGTGGGGGAATACTGCCCACCGGTCATGCCGTAAATATCGTTGTTGAAGGCGATGACCGTCAGCCCCAGATTGCGGCGCGCCGCGTGGATCAGATGGTTGCCGCCGATGGCCGAGCAGTCGCCGTCGCCGGTCAGGACGATGACGTTCAGCTTGGGATTGGCCAGCTTGATGCCGGTGGCAAAGGCGATGGCGCGGCCGTGGGTCGTGTGGATCGAGTTGAAGTCCAGATAGCCCGCCGCCCGGGATGAGCAGCCGATGCCGGAAACAATGACCACGTTTTCGCGGTTCAGGCTGACCTCCGGGTCGTCGATCAGCTCTTCGATCGCCACGGCCACGTCCCGCATGATCGTGCCGTTGCCGCAGCCGGGGCACCAGATGTGGGGCAGATGGTCGATACGCATAAACAGATGGACAAGATCACTGGGCATGGGTCATGTCCTCCTTTCCCTCGAACGTCGCGACGATCTCGTCGGGCGTGATGACGGTGCCGTCGATACGGCCAAGAAAATCCACACGCTGCGTGTCCGTCGCGGCGCGCTGGACCTGCAGCAGCATCTGGCCGTGGTTGTGCTCAACGACGATCAGCCGTTTGACCTGCGCGCATTTCTCCCGCAGCTGCTTTTCCGGGAAGGGCCACACGGTGACGGGCCGGAACAGGCCCACCTTCTCGCCGCGCGCTCTGAGCGCTTCGATGGCATCCATGGCCGCGCGCTTCGTACCGCCGAAGCAGACGATGGCGGTCTCGGCGTCGTCCAGCAGATATTCCTCCGTGCGGATGATATCGTCGGCGTTCTTCTCAATCTTGTCCAGCAGACGCTTGATTCCCGCCCCGGCGACGGCGTTGTCGTTCGTCGGGAAGCCGGAGATATCGTGGGCCAGGCCCGTGATATTATAGCGCTCGCCGCGGCCGAAGGGCTTCATGGCCGGAACGTACTGCCCCTCCGGGACATAATAGCACTGCTTGTTCGCGCCGTCGTGGAAGGACATTTTGCGGGAATTGATGATCAGCTCGTTGGGATTCGGCAGCGTGACGCCCTCGCGCATGTGGCCCACGATCTCATCCATCAGCAGGATAACGGGCGTGCGGTATTTCTCGGACAGATTGAAGGCGCGCACGGTCAGCCGGTAGGCCTCCAGCACGGAGGAGGGCGAGAGCGCGATCACCGGGTGGTCGCCGTGGGTGCCCCAGCGCGCCTGCATATAGTCGCCCTGGGAGGGGCTGGTCGCGAGCCCCGTCGAGGGACCGGCGCGCTGGACGTCCACGATCACGCAGGGGATCTCGGCCATCGCGCCGTAGCCGATGTTTTCCTGCATCAGCGAAAAGCCCGGGCCGGAGGTGGCCGTGAAGGATTTTACACCCGCGGCCGAGGCGCCCAGCACCGCGGCAACGGAGGCCAGCTCGTCCTCCATCTGGATGAAGGTGCCGCCTACCTGGGGCAGGCGCAGCGCGCTCTGCTCGGCGATCTCGGTGGAGGGGGTGATGGGATAGCCGGCAAAGAAACGCGCGCCTGCGGCGATCGCGCCCTCGACGACGGCTTCGTTGCCCTGCATCAGAACAGCTTTCGACATTTCCTTCCCTCCTTATTCTTCCAGATTGACCAGATAAACGGCATAGTCCGGGCAGCGCATCTCGCAGCTGCCGCACAGAACGCAGCGGTTGTCCTCCTTGAGACGCACCTTGCCGCCGACGATCTCCAAGGCCTCGGCAGGACAAAAGGCCGCGCAGATGCCGCAGCCCTTACACCACTTGCTCTCTATCACAAGTCTTTTTCTTCCGCCCATAAAAAACGGTCTCCTTTTCTGCTTATAATGAACAGACACCTTTAGTGAACAACATTTTTCCAAAAAATGCAATGCCTTTCGTGAAAAACCCGGTGAAATCTTTTCACCGGGTTTTTCACGAAAGAAATCAGCGCTTCTCCGCCTTCGGGGACGCAACACCCCGCACCGCCTCGGTCATGAAGCGGCACAGCGGCATCAGCCTGCTCCAGTCCTCCGCCACGCGGCGGGGCAGCTCATGGGAATACAGCAGCGCGTCGTGGTCCCGGTCCGTGCCGAAGTCGAGATATTTGCGGTTATACCAGGGATTGATGATCTCTCCCAGATCGCCCTTGGGACGGCGGAACTCCTCGCCGTGCAGCGCAAAGCCCTTCATCGGCGAGAGCTTCTTCACCAGCCGCTCGAAGGCGGCGGGATTGGCGGCAATGGCGGCGCGGAAGGCTTCCATATAGGCGCTTGTCGGAGCCCAGAAGCCCAGCCCGTAGGAGTAGTCCGACGCGCCGATCTGAAACCAGAAGGCGGGACCGTAGTCCGATGCCGCGGCGGGCGTGAGGGTGAGCCACAGGTGATCCTTATACGGCCCGCGGCCGAACAGACGCCGCGCGTCGCGGTAAATGCGCGAGACGTGGACGGAAAAATCCTCGCCGGGGCAGAGGCGGCCCATCTCGTCGTACAGCTCGCGGGACAACGCCTTGAAGGGCTCGTTTAACACCCGCTCAAAGCTTTCCTTGTGCGCGAGGAACCACGGCCGCTCGTTGTTGAAGGCAAGCTCCCAGAGAAACTCGCCGGTTTCTTTTGAAAATCCGCTGAACATGACAGGATCCTTTCCTTTTTTCATCCGGATTATTGTACCATATCCGAAGGCCGCCGTGCAAACGCTTTTGCTGTACAAGAGGCGAAAAACATGCTATACTTTATCTTTAGTAATTTATGGTGCGAAATCCACAACTGAGCAAACGAGGTGAAGACCCTTGAAAATCATCATAGCCGGCGCGGGCATGGTGGGTGCGGGCATCGCCCAGAGCCTGGAGGCCGAGGGCCATGACATCACGCTGATCGACCGGGACAGCGAGACCATCGAAGCCGTCGCCAACGAGCGGGACGTGATCTGCATGCTCGGCAGCGCCACCAATCCCGACACGCTGCGCGAAAGCGGCGCAGCCGAGGCCGATATCCTCATGGCCGTGACCGAGAGCGACGAGGCCAACATGATCTGCGCGCTGGCCGCGCGCCGTCTCGGCGCCAAGCACATCATCGCCCGCGTGCGCGATCCGGAGTATCTGACGCAGATGGAATTTCTGCGGGAGGCTATCGGCCTCTCCCGGGTGGTCAACCCCGAATACGAGTGCGCCAAGGAGATCTCGCGCATCCTGCGCTTCCCCGGCGCCGTCCGGGTCGAGACCTTTTCCAAGGGCAGCGCCGAGATCATCGACTGCCGTATCCCGGAGGGCAGCCCCCTCCACGGCCTTTGCCTACGGGAGTGCGCGCAGCGCTTTGGCGCCAAGGTCCTGGTCTGTGTGGTGGAGCGCGGCGACGAGGCCCTGATCCCACACGGCGATTTTGTCCTGCAAAGCGGCGACAAGCTCAGCCTGATGGGAGAGGCGCGGGAGGTACGACGGTTTTTCGCCTCCGTCGGGCAGAAGGGGCGGCGCATCCGCAATGTGATGATCATGGGCGGGGGAAGGATCAGCGTGTACCTGGCGCGCCTGCTTGACGAAAGCGGCATTGCCGTCACGGTGATCGACCGCTCCCGCGAGCGCTGCAACGAGCTGTGCGACCTGATTCCGGAGGCGCGTATCATCTGCGGCGACGCCACCCATGATGAGGTCCTCCTGGAGGAGGGCATCCGGGGCGTCGATGCCTTCGTGGCGCTGACCGGCGACGACGGCGACAATATTGTCACCGCCATGTACGCCAAGCGCTGCGGCGTGGGAAAAACTGTCGTGAAGGTCAATATGCGGCATTTCTCCGGCATGCTCGACGAAGGCAGCGACAGCATGGTCACGCCCAAGGAGATCGTCACCCAGCAGATCACCAGCTATGTTCGCGCCATCGGCAACTCCGCCGCCTGGGGCAGCATTGAGACGCTGCACCGCCTGGCCGGGGGAAGGATCGAGGCGCTGGAGTTCAAGGTGGGCAGCGGGGCAAACTGCATCGGGAAGGAACTGCGCGAGCTGTCTCTTCGCCGCGGCGTCCTGATCAGCGCCGTCACCCGCGGAGAAAAAACCCTGATACCAAACGGCTCCACTGTGATCGAATGCGGCGACAACGCCGTGGTCGTGGCACCGGCGGGGCTGATCAAGGATATCAACGACCTGACGGACGGCGAGAAATGAACATACGAATGATCGCCCAGATCCTGGGCCGGGTTTTGCTGATCATGGCGGCGCTGCTGCTTCTGCCGTTTGTCACGGGCCTTGTGTACGCCGAGAACATCCTCCCCTTCGCCGTGACAATCGCGCTCACGGCGGCGGTCGGCGGAGCACTGCTGCTTCTCCGCCCCCGTTCACGGGAGATCTACGCCCGCGAGGGCTTCGCGGCCGTGGGTCTTTCCTGGCTTTCCATGTCGCTGCTCGGTGCGCTGCCCTTCGTGCTGAGCGGAGATATCCCCAACTTTATTGACGCCTTTTTCGAGACAGCCTCCGGCTTTACCACCACCGGTGCCTCGATCCTGAACAATGTTGAGGGCCTTTCCCGCGCCGGACTGTTCTGGCGCTCCTTCACCCATTGGATCGGCGGCATGGGCGTGCTGGTGTTCCTCATGGCTGTCATGCCCATGAGCGGCGAGCGCTCGATGCACATCATGCGCGCCGAGGTGCCGGGGCCCACGGTGGGCAAGCTGGTCCCCCGCGCAAAGGAGACGGCGCGGATCCTGTATCTGATCTACACAGGCTTTACTGTGATCGAGACGGTCTTGCTGATGTGCGGCGGCATGAGCTTTTACGAGGCGCTGCTCCACGCCTTTGCCACGGCGGGCACGGGCGGCTTTTCCACCCGCAATGCCTCGATCGCCGCCTTCAACAGCGTGTATATCGAGACGGTCATCGGCGTCTTCCTGGTGCTTTTCGGCACGAACTTCAACCTCTTTTATCTGATCCTGATCGGCCGCGTACGCGAGGCGCTGCGCAGCGAGGAGCTGCACCGGTATCTCGAGATCATTGCCCTGTGCACCGCCCTGATCGTGCTGGGTACCCACAGACTCTACGGCGTCGCCCAGTCGCTGCGCCACGGCTTTTTCATCGTCATGTCCACGATCAGCACGGCGGGCTTCTGTACCCAGGACTATACCCGCTGGCCGGCCTGGCTGCAGACGATGATCGTGATGCTGATGTTCATCGGCGGCTGCGCCGGCTCCACCGGCGGCGGACTGAAGCTCTCCCGCGTGATGCTGCTCATACGCACCGCGGCGGCGGACGTGGGGCGTGTGATCTCCCCGCGCCGGGTCAACCGCGTGCAGATGGATGGGCGCCGCGTCACGGCGGAGACCACCGGCGCGGTCTATTCCTACACGGCGCTGGTGATGCTGCTTCTACTCTTCTGCACGGCGGTCATCTCCCTTGACGGCTTTGACTTTACCACCAACTTTACCGCCGCCCTCTCCTGCGTGTCGAACGTAGGGCCGGGGCTGGGGCTTGTTGGTCCCAGCGGGAACTTTTCCATCTTCTCGCCGCTCTCCAAGCTGGTGATGGCCTTCACGATGCTCTTCGGACGGCTGGAAATTTACGCGATGCTGATCCTCTTCATCCCTTCGGCCTGGAAAAGAAGATAAGAAAAACAGGAACAGGAAAGACGGCTGGACCTTTTCGGTCACAGCCGTTTTTCCTGTTGTCGGGCATTTTTGCCGAGATCATCCTGTCAGGGGATCAGATCCAGTCCCGCAGGATCTCCGTGGCAAGGCCCAGCATGCGGAAAGCCTCGTCCCGCAGCGCCTGCAGCGTGTCATACACTGCGTCCTCACTGAGCACACCCGCCTTTGTCCCCGGGGGCAGCGTCAGCTCGCGGTCGGAAAACCAGTCCTCGCTGCCGTAATAGCGAAACAGCGCGGCAGCATCCTCCCGCAGCGCCTCCATTTCATCCAGTGTGCGGCCCAGCGCGTCGACCGCCGCAGCTGAGCGGTCCAGCGCCTTTTCCATCCGGCCGATGCGCGCAAGCGTCTGCTCGTCCATCTTCGTTTCCTTTCCGGGCAAATCGCCCTGCTCGATAAATTTCCACACTGCCCCGGCCGGCGGCGAAACCAATCGAATCCTCGATTGATTTCGTCATCCGATGATCATGATTATAACATCATCGGCGGAAAGCTTGCAAGCGATCGCGGGCAGAGGCACGCTCCGCAGATTGTATGCTTGCCCATCGGGACAAAGGCGGTTCCGGGCGAATTTGCCGATCGGTATCATTTCCCGCGGGGCGGGAAATACTAACACCACTCTTTTTCAAGGGAGTGG